>NZ_JAMYOR010000062.1:0-38794 GCF_040319965.1 Mesorhizobium sp. M0830
GAGAAGACGGACAAACCCCGTTTTACGGGGCATGCACATGCGGCATTTCGATTCACTCAAAACTTTCCCCGGACAGCCCTGCGCACCTTGGCAGGAATCGGGTGGCAAGCGCGGAGTTGGCGGCATAATTTCCGGTCAACGACACCGGAGAGTTTCACCATGACCATCCAGTTCAAAGCCTTGCCGACCGACCATGTCAGGGGCCTGCAGCGCGGCGGTCCCGATGCTTACGGCAACACGCCCGAGCGAAAGATCTCCGACGGCGACGGCGTGCCTTGCCGGCACTGTCTGAAGAACATCGATGCTGGAGACGCTTACCTCGTCCTGGCGTACCGGCCATTCGCGGAGCTTCAGCCCTATGCCGAAACCGGGCCGATCTTCCTGCATGCCGAAGAATGCGAGCGCGCGGCCGGGAGCCAGGTGCTTCCCGCGATTCTCGAAAGTCCCGACTACATCGTGCGCGGCTATGGCAGGGATAATCGCATCGTCTACGGCAGCGGCGGTGTCATCCCGACCGAAGCAATTGCCGCACGCGCAGAGACGCTATTCGAGCGCGACGATATCGCCTACGTCCATGTCCGCTCGGCGCGCAACAATTGCTACCAGTGCCGCATAGAGCGCGCGTGAGGCTGGGATTCACAACGGGAGATGCTGTCGTACTCCCGTCGTATAATCGCGCTAGAAAGTGATCGTCGATCGATCGGCCGACCGCGGATGAACCGGCGGCAAATCTCGACATCGAGGAAGCGGGGCTTTGGCTCCGCTTTTTTGTTGCCTGCTTCGGTCGCAAAGAAAAACCCGCCAGTGTGAACCGGCGGGCGAGACTGGAGGAAGGTGTCTATTTGTGAAATCAGGCAGCCAGAACGGCTTTCGGCTCGACCAGTTCGTAGCCGAGAGCCTCGGCGACAGCGCGGTTGGTGATCTTGCCCTTGTGGACATTGAGGCCGTTGCGCAAATGGTGATCGTCGACCAGCGCCTTCAGGCCCTTGTCGGCAAGCTGCAGGCCATAGTGCAGCGTCGCGTTGTTGAGCGCATGAGCCGAGGTGACCGGCACCGCGCCGGGCATGTTGGCGACGCAATAGTGGATGACGCCGTCAACCACATAGGTCGGCTCGGCATGGGTGGTGGCGTGCGAGGTCTCGAAGCAGCCGCCCTGATCGATGGCGACGTCGACCAACACCGACCCCTTCTTAATGCCTGACAGCATTTCGCGCGAAACCAGCTTCGGCGCCGCGGCGCCGGGGATCAGCACGGCGCCGACGACGATATCGGCTGAAAAGCATTCTTCTTCGAGCGCTTCGACGGTCGAGTAACGGGTGTGGACGCGGCCGGCGAAGAGGTCGTCAAGCTGACGCAGGCGCGGGATCGAGCGGTCGATGATGGTGACATCGGCGCCAAGCCCCGCCGCCATCCTGGCAGCGTGCAGGCCGACGACGCCGCCGCCGAGCACGGCAACCTTGCCGGGCAGCACGCCGGGCACGCCGCCCAGCAGCACGCCGCGGCCGCCATTGGCCTTCTGTAGCGCCGTGGCGCCGGCCTGGATCGACAGGCGTCCGGCAACTTCAGACATCGGCGCCAGCAGCGGCAGGCCGCCGCGATCGTCGGTTACGGTCTCGTAGGCGATTGCTGTCACGCCGGAAGCGAGCAGGCCCTTGGTCTGCTCCGGATCCGGAGCAAGATGAAGATAGGTGTACAGGATCTGGCCTTCGCGAAGCTGGGCCCATTCGGTGGGCTGCGGCTCCTTGACCTTGACGATCATGTCCGACTTGGCAAACACGTCGGCAGCCGTCTTGGCAATCGTGGCACCGGCGGCGCGGTAGGCGTTGTCATCGGCGCCGATGCCGGCTCCGGCGCCGGTCTCGACCAGCACTTCGTGACCATGGGCGACATACTCGCGGACCGAGCCGGGTGTGAGGCCGACGCGGTATTCGTGGTTCTTGATTTCCTTGGGGCAGCCGACGCGCATTTTTCTTCTCCTGATCCGGCCCTTTTGGGCTCGTTCCCTGCATTGCTGGAGTGAACCACGAATCGGTGCGCAGGTGTTTGCGAATGCGCTTGCGTCAGCGGGCGTGTTTCGATAATTGTTGCGCAAAACAGCCAAATTTTCGCAGGATTCACGAAAAATGCCGCTCGACAGGATTGATATCGCCATTCTCGAGGCATTGCAGAAGGATGGCCGGATACCCAATGCTGCGCTCGCCGAGAAGGTTGGCCTGTCGCAGTCGGCTTGTTCGCGCCGGCTCGACAACCTGGAGAAATCCGGCACCATCCGCGGCTACCATGCCCGGCTTTCCAACGCAGCGCTTGGCCACCAGATGACGGCGATCGTGCACATATCCTTGTCTGGACAATTCGAGAAGACGCTGTCGGATTTCGAGGCGGCGATCAAGCGCTGTCCGAACGTGCTGTCCTGCCATCTGATGTCTGGCGAATACGACTATATTCTCAGGATCGCGGCAAAGGATCTCGTCGACTATGAGCGCATCCACAAGGAATGGCTGTCGGCGATGCCGCACGTAACCAAGATCAACTCGTCATTTGCGCTACGCGAAATCGTCGACCGGACGGCGATGGGCATGAAGCCGGAAATGGCCTGAGCTGTGTCGATATTCAGGTGATGCCGGCCTGCAAACGGCAGATTCCTGTGCTTCCGGTACTCACCGACTCAAACGTCCGCTCCGTTCCGGTTCTCGGAACCCGCCATTCTCGACTCGGCCTGACCTGAATCTCAACACAGCTAACCGATCTTGAATGCCTCGATCACGATCCGATCCATCGGGATATCGTGCGGCTGCGGGTAGATGGTGGCGATGCGCTGCAACTCGTAGCCGACGCCGATGACCAGCGGCTTGAACGGCATCGCGGCCAGCGTGCGGTCGAAGAAGCCGCCGCCGTAGCCCAGGCGGTAGTTTTGGGGATCGATGCCGACGATCGGCGAGATGACGATGTCCGGCAGCACCGGATCGCCCTCGGCTGGGATCGGGATGTTCCAGACGCCTTTCTCCAGCCGGTCGCCCGGCTTGTAGGCGCGAAAGATCAGGGGATGCGCTTTCTCGACAACGATGGGCAGGGCGGTGCGGCCGCCGCGCGCATTGATGGACGTCATCCATGGCCGTAAATCCGGCTCGCCGCGAAACGGCCAGTAGAGACTGACCATGCGGCCGGCGATCTCGCCGATGATCGCGTCAAGACCTTTGGCGATGCGCTGCGACATTGCCGTTCGCGCGTCGGCCGAAACGGCAAGGCGGGCCGCGATCAGGCGTTCGCGTTCGGTCTTGCGCCAGCGTCTCACATCAGTCCAGTCGTTCAGAGGCACACGGAATTCCGGATCGAGTTCATGCATGAAACAGGGCGGCGAAGAATACAGCGTCGGAGCGTCGTCGTCTTGATCATCGGCCATGCCTCACCTCGTGGTGCTTTTTGAAGAACGCTATACCGGGCCACGATCTTCGACATGTGCATTCACGACATTCGAAGGCGACTCCCAGGCAATCGTCAAAGGACGGAGCGTTGTTGCGGTGCACAAAAATACCTACATCGGGTTGGATGCATTGGGGTGAATTGAGATGAATCAAGCCAGCCATCATGTCGTCGTCGTTGGCGCGGGTTTCGGCGGTCTCGAATTCACACGTGCGCTTGGCGGTGCACCGGTGCGCATCACCATGATCGACAAACGCAACCATCACCTCTTCCAACCGCTGCTGTACCAAGTGGCGACCACGGCGCTGGCGACGTCCGAGATTGCCTGGCCGGTCCGCCACCTGCTGCACAGGCGCAAGGACGTGACGACGTTGTTAGCCAATGTCGTCGGCGTCGATCGCGCCGGCAAACGCGTGCTGCTCGAAGATGGCAGCGCGATCGCCTACGATACGCTGCTGCTCGCCACCGGTGCCCGCCATGCCTATTTCGGCCATGACGAATGGGAATCTTTCGCGCCTGGCCTGAAGACACTGGAGGACGCCACCACTGTTCGACGGCGCATTCTTCTGGCTTTCGAGCAGGCCGAGCGGGAGGCCGATCCCGCCAAACGCCAGGCTCTGCTGACCATAGCGATCGTCGGTGGCGGGCCGACCGGCGTTGAGCTTGCCGGCACCATCGTCGAACTGGCGCATGACACGCTGCACGGCGAGTTCCGCAACATCGACACACGGCAGACGCGCGTGGTGCTGATCGAGGCCGGCGACCGGATTCTGGCCAATTTCGCACCAAAGCTTTCCGACTATGCATCGAAGGCGCTCGAGCGGCTCGGCGTGACGGTCGAACTCGGTCGGGCTGTTACGCGTTGCGACGCCGAGGGCGTCGTTTTCGGCGACAAACGTCTGGCTGCGAAGACAATCCTGTGGGCTGCAGGTGTTGCCGCTTCACCGGCCGCCGAATGGCTCGGCGCGGCGGCGGACCGGGCGGGCAGGGTGCTGGTCGAGCCTGACTTGAGCGTGCCTGGCAGTCCGGAGATTTTCGTCATCGGCGATGCCGCGCATGTCCTGCGGCCGGACGGGCGGCCCGTTCCCGGCGTGGCGCCCGCCGCCAAACAGCAGGGTCGGCATGTTGCCGCCACGCTGAAGGCAGGGCTTGCCGGCGACATCAGCCCGCGGCCGTTCCGCTACCGGCATGACGGCGATCTCGCCACGATCGGCAAGCGTGCCGCCGTGATCGACTTCGGCTGGATCAAGCTGACCGGCTGGGCGGCTTGGTGGCTGTGGGGGATCGCGCACATCTATTTCCTGATCGGCTTTCGCAACCGGCTTGCGGTTTCGTTGAGCTGGCTATGGATCTACGCGACGGGCCAGCGCAGCGCGCGACTGATCACGCAAGGCGACGACGACAAGAGCTGATTTCTTCACCCGGACCATTCATCCGCTCGTCATCTGTTGCTGATCGACTGATGTTCGATCCGCGCGACTTCTTGAATGGACTCGCATGAGTTTCAGGGCGAAGTTCGCTTCGGGGCAAGGCAGGCATGATCCCGAAAAGAGGGGACCGGTTTCGGAGAAAAGATCATGCTGCAACAAACGGACTCTCGTCCCGTCGTCGAAGGAAAAAACATGTCGCAACTGCTCCATCCCGTCTCCCGCCGTGATCTGCTTGTGGGTGCCGCCGCCACAGGCGCGTTGATCGTGCTGCATCCGTTCTCGGCTCGCGCTCAAGGCAATCAGGCGCATCTGCGGATCATGGAGACCACCGATATCCATGTGAACGTGCTGCCTTACGACTACTACGCCGACAAGGCGAACGATACGCTGGGCCTGTCGCGTACGGCTTCCCTGATCGATGCGGTGCGCAAGCAAGCCAGCAATTCGATGCTGATCGACAATGGCGACCTGCTGCAGGGCAATCCGATGGGCGACTACATCGCCTATGAGAAGGGGCTGAAGGACGGCGACCTGCATCCCATCATGAAAGGCATGAACCTGCTCGGCTACGAGTGCTCGACGCTGGGCAATCACGAGTTCAACTACGGCCTGTCGTTCTTGGACAAAGTGCTGGCCGGCGCCAACTTCCCATTCGTCTGCGCCAATTTGATCCGCGGCACCGAGCTTGCCGCGAACCCGCGCGACGACAAGCTCTATCTGAAGCCCTATGTCATCCTCGACAAGAAGATCAAGGACGGCTCAGGTGCCGAACAGCCGATCAGGATCGGCATCATCGGCTTCGTGCCGCCGCAGATCATGGTGTGGGATCTCAAGAACCTGGAGGGCAGCGTCAAGACGCGCGACATCGTCGAGGCGGCCAAGGCCTGGGTGCCGCAGATGAAGGAGGAGGGCGCCGACATCGTCATTGCGCTCTCGCATTCCGGCATCGACGTGAAGAAGGGCGACATGATGGAGAACGCCTCGTTCTTCGTCGCCGGTGTCGACGGCATCGATGCGGTGTTCACCGGTCACCAGCATCTGGTGTTCCCGGGCAAGAAGGACTTCCAGTCGCTTGAGGGCGTCGACACGCAGAAAGGCACGCTGCAGGGCAAGCCCGCCGTCATGGGCGGCTTCTGGGGTTCGCATATGGGACTGATCGACCTGATGCTGGAGCGCGACGGGTCGAAATGGAAGGTCGTTTCAGCCACCGCGGAGGCGCGGCCGATCTTCGAACGCGTCGACAACAAGAACAAGCCGACCGTTCCGGACGACAACCGCATCATCGCGGCACTCGAACAGGACCACCAGGCGACGCTGGCCTATGTGCGTCGTCCGGTCGGCAAGACCTCCGCCCCGCTCTATTCCTATTTCGCGCTGGTCGCCGACGATCCGTCGGTGCAGGTCGTCAGCCAGGCGCAGACCTGGTATCTCAGGGATATTCTCAAGAACACGCAATGGAAGGACGTGCCTTTGCTGTCGGCCGCAGCTCCCTTCAAGGCCGGCGGACGCAACGGCGCCGACTACTATACCGACGTGCCTGCAGGCGACATCGCCATCAAGAACGTTGCCGACCTCTATCTCTATCCCAACACCGTGCGCGCGGTCGAAATCACCGGGGCTGAGGTCAAGGAATGGCTGGAAATGTCGGCCGGCATCTTCAACCGGATCGAGCCAGGGAGAGCCGACCAAGCCCTCATCAACACCGACTTCCCGTCCTACAATTTCGACGTCATCGATGGCGTCACCTACAGGATAGACCTGTCGCAGCCGCCGAAATATGATGCCAAGGGCGGGCTGGCGAATGCTGGCGCCAATCGTATCGTCGACTTGATGTTCGACAGAAAACCAATTGATCCAAAACAGAAATTCGTCGTCGCGACCAACAATTATCGTGCCGGCGGCGGTGGCAATTTCCCTGACATCGATGCTTCGAAGATCATCTACGAAGCGCCGGACACCAATCGCGACGTCATCGTTCGTTACATCGTCAGCGAGGGCACGATCAACCCGTCTGCGGACGATAACTGGTCGTTCGTGCCGCTACCTGGAACCAGCGTGGTGTTCGAAACCGGCGCCAAGGCAAAGGAATTCATTGCGCAGGTGAAGTCGGTGAGGATCGAACCGGCGGGTGAGGGCGAGGCAGGATACGCGAAATACCGCATCCTGCTCTGACCACTGCTGTTCGAAGCTCGATTCCATGCCGTCACGTCGGCGTCGACCTACGCCTTGTAGACCACCTGGCGCACGTCGATGTAGCTGGCGCGGAATCCGGCCTCGCAATAATGCAAGTAGAACTCCCAGAGCTTCTTGAAACGGTCGTCGAAGCCGAGCGGGACGATCTTCTCCCATGAGGCCCAGAACCGGAGGCGCCATTCGGCGAGCGTGCGCGCGTAGTCGTCCGGAAAGATACGCTCGCGCAGATGGGCAAGACCGTGATCTTTGCCAAGTGACTTCAGGATCGATGGGGTCGGCAGCATGCCACCTGGGAACACGTAGCGCTGGATGAAATCCGGCCTGGCGCGATAGGTGCCGTAAGAAGCTTCGTTGATGGTGATGATCTGCAGCCCGGCCGTACCGCCGGGCTTCAGACATGCCTTCAACTTGCCGAAGAACACTGGCCAGTATTTTTCGCCGACGGCCTCGAACATCTCGATCGAGGCAATGCGGTCATAGGTGCCGGTTTCGTCGCGATAGTCCTGCAGCTTGATGTCGACCTTATTGGCAAGCCCGGCCTTGGCGATGCGCGCCGTGGCGAAGTCGTGCTGCTCGCGGCTGATCGTCAGCCCGGTCACCCGACAACCGATCTCGCGCGCCGCGAATTCGGCGAAGCCACCCCAACCGCAGCCGATTTCCAGCACGTGGTCCTTCGGGCCTATCCCGATATCCTTTGCCAGCGCGCGATATTTGGCGGCCTGGCCGCTTTCCAGGTCATTGGCACCGGTCGTGTAGAGCGCCGAGGAATAGGTCATGCTTGAATCGAGCCATTCCTTGTAGAAGGCGTTGCCAAGGTCGTAATGCGCCGAGATGTTGCGCGCCGAGCCGGTGCGTGTGTTCTGGTTGAACCAGTGGCGAATGCGCTGGACGGTGTTGATCAGCCAGTTGGCGCCACCCGCGATACGCTCGCCGATGGCCGAATTGATCACGAACAGCTCCAGGAAACTGGTCACATCGGGGCTATCCCAATCACCGTCCATGTAGGATTCGGCCACGCCGATCGTGCCGCCGGAAAAGGCGCGGCCGGGCAGTCGCCAATTCTTGAGCACCAGTTCGGCGTCCGGGCCGGGTCCCTTGCCGCCGACGAGGACGGCGCGACCGTCGGGCATTCTGACCTTCAGCGAACCGCGCGGCAGGTTCATCGCCGTCGACAGCACCATGCGCGCCTTGGCCGGTAAACCCTTGACGATCTCGGCGAAATTGAATTCGTCGAGCCTGACCGCGTCGCTCAACGCAATGCCATGATGTTCTTTGTGTGCCATCTCACGCGTCCCTGACCTCCGTGGTATCGGCGCAAATTGCCGAGCACCGATTCTCGCGGTTCATTCGCCAGGTTCGAACGCTGTTGCCTGATCCCGGTAGCTGACCGGTGCCGCGATCGGCGGTTTCGAACGAAAGCGCGCGCCCTTTTTTCGCCTGAGCTTCAGCGCTTCCCAGTGAACCCCTGCGGCAATCTTCCACGTCATGAGGGAGAACTTCAAGAGGCAGGCTGCAAGCCGGGCTGTGCCAAGTGATTGGCGCTCGTCGGCGGTGTATCTGACTTTTTGCGCAGCAAAGGCCGAACGCGCCAAAAACACTATGGCTGCGGCATGACCTATGCGATAGATTTAGCCATGCGTTATGTAGCCGTCATTGCCGCCGTCGCGTTTTTCCTGATCTGGGATGGCATATACAATCAGGGCCGGTATCTCGACTCCACGGTGAGGGGTGCCACGCACGTCGTGCGGTCCGTCACCAGCAATATCTAGCGTCCATGCGAATCACCGGCAGCCGCGACATCCTTGTCGATTGACGCCACCGTCATGCCGTCACAAAAGACCTCCGGCATTTAGATCGAGGAGGCGGCGTTGATCCGGCATATCGTTTTCTTCAGCGCGCGGCACAAAGAGGATGTGGAGGCGGTGCGCGCGGGCCTGCTTGCGCTCGGCGACATTCCTCATTCCAGCCTCTTTGAAGTGACGCTGAACACCAAGGTGGATCCACTGTCGGACGAGGTCGATGTGGTCGTTTATGCGGAATTCGCCGATGCCGCCGCGCTGGCCGCCTACAAGGCGCACCCGCTCTATGCGCGGACCACCAGCAAGGTCAAACCAATGCGAGAACTTCGTTATTCGGCCGATGTTATCGCGGGGAGCTGATCGAGACTACGCTCCGGCCGCGATTGCGATCAAGCCTTGAACCGCCTTGCAGAATGATGCACATCGCGCCTGCATGACCCGAAACACAGCCGCCGGCACCCATCCGCTCGATCACCTGGTGCTGCCCACGCAGAACCTCGATGTGGCGCGTGCCCGGCTTACCGCGCTCGGCTTCGTTGTTGCTCCGACCGGGATACATCCCTTCGGGACCGAAAACTGTTGTGTGTTCCTTGCCGACGGCACCTATCTCGAACCACTCGCAATCGGCGATGGACAAGTGGCGACGACAGCCATTGCCGATGGCAATGTGTTCGTCGCGCGCGACCGGCTCTATCGCAACAACCATGGCGTCGAAGGATTTTCCGCCGTGGTCTTTGGGACCGGCAACGCGGATGAAGACCATACGCGCTACCTCGCGGCCGGCATCTCGGCGGGAGACATGCTGAGCTTTTCGCGCGCCTTCGCTGATTCGGCGGGGAAAAGCGACATCGCATCGTTCAAGCTCGCCTTTGCGGCGAGAACCAAGGCCACGGACGCCTTCCTGTTTGCCTGCGAGCGGGTCAACGCGCCGAAGGTGGACCGCGCGGCTTTGCAGGCGCACGCCAACGGCGCCACTGGAATTGTCGAGATCGTGGCGGTCAGCGATCAACCTGCAGAACAGCATGGATTGATTTCGGTGGCGGTGAACGATCCGACCGCCGATGGCCAGGGCGGCACATTTCACTTGCCGAATGCAGGTTTGAGCGTGCTCGACCCAGCATCTTTCACCGCGCGTTACGGCCTGCCTGCCGGCCCGCCGACGAACCTTCGCTTCGCCGCGGTCGTCTTTTCGGTCCGGAGCGCCGATGTGACATCGAGGCTGCTTGCAGCCAATTCCATCCAACACGATATAGCCGGCAATGATATCGTCGTGCAGCCTGCACCCGGACAGGGCGCGGCCTTCATCTTCCGGGAGATCCCATGAGCAAACCCCTGGCGCCCAATTCGTCGGTAACCGTCGGCAATGTCGTCTTCGACAACAAGGCGGCTCTGTCGCTGATCGCGGGCCCTTGCCAGTTTGAATCGCGCCAGCATGCCTTCGACATGGCCGGCGCGCTGAAGGAACTGACCGGCAAGCTCGGCATAGGCCTCGTCTACAAGACCAGCTACGACAAGGCCAACCGCACCTCGCTGTCGGCGACGAGGGGTGCCGGCATGGATGCAGCCCTTCCCGTCTTCGACGAACTGCGCAAGGAATTTTCGCTTCCCGTGCTGACCGATGTCCACACAGAGGAGCAGTGCGCCATCGTCGCGCCGCATGTCGACGTCCTGCAGATTCCGGCTTTCCTGTCACGCCAGACCGACATGCTGGTCGCCGCCGCCAGGACCGGCAAGGTCATCAACGTGAAGAAGGGACAGTTCCTAGCCCCTTGGGACATGAAGAACGTCGTCGCCAAGATCACCGGTTCCGGCAACGCCAATGTGCTGACCACCGAGCGCGGCGCCTCCTTCGGCTACAATACGCTGGTGTCCGACATGCGCGCTTTGCCAGTCATGGCCGAGATCGGCGCGCCGGTGATCTTCGACGCCACGCATTCGGTACAGCAGCCGGGCGGGCAGGGTGGTTCCTCGGGCGGCGAGCGCCGCTTTGTCGAGACTCTGGCCCGTGCCGCCGTCGCTGTCGGCGTCGCCGGCGTGTTCATCGAAACCCACCAGGATCCTGATAATTCGACCTCTTCCGACGGCCCGAACATGCTGCCGCTGAAGGACATGCCTGCCCTGCTCGAACGGCTGATGGCATTCGATCGGATCGCCAAGGGTCACTAAGCCAGACGCATCCTCTCCGACTGCCTGCGCTTGTGGAAGGCATGGGCCGGCTGTACGCTTTGCCTGGCAAATGAGCGCTTTGGCAGGAGGAAGCCATGTCCGTCGCCCGCGTCACCGAAATCACGTCGTCGTCGAAGAAGAGCTTTCAAGATGCCATCGAACAGGGGATTGCGCGAGCATCGAAAACCCTGAAGAACGTCGAAGGTGCTTGGATCCAGGATCAGAAGATCGTCGTCCAGGACGGCAAGATCGCCGCCTATCGCGTTAATATGAAGGTCACTTTCATCCTCGCGGAGTGACCGGCGGCCGCCGAAAAAGTCGGGAACCTTCGGCCGCAGCCCTCATTGTCCAAGCAGAGTTCAACGACAATGAGGAGCAAGACCATGACAACCCAGACTGGCCACACCGAAGCTATCGCGGCTTCGCGAGTCATCGGCACGTCGGTCTACAACACCGAAGGCAAAAGCATCGGCACCATCCAGGACGTCATGCTCGACAAGATGTCGAACGGCATCATGTTCGCGGTGATCGGTTTTGGCGGCTTCCTCGGCATCGGCGAGAAGTATCACGCGATACCGTGGGCGAGCCTCGACTATGACGAGGACAAGGGCGGCTATGTCGTACCGTTCTCCAAGGAGCAGTTGAAGGCCGCACCTGCCTATTCGATCAATGAACTGGCCGGCGCGGATGGCGAGATCGCTCGCGACGCATCCTACGACTACTACAAGGTCACGCCCTACTGGCATTGACGGCTCAAACAAAATGGCCCCGTCTCGACGGGGCCATTTTGTTTGATGCGGCAGCTATTTGCTGATCTGCAAGGGGGCCATCGCCTTGGGCGGCGACTGCTGGTTGTCGCACGACGTCAGGAACGCAGCCGCGATCAGGAACAGACACACGATACCACTCAACTGAGACATGGCGAAACTCCTCCTGTTTCGCCCCGCGCATCCGCACCATAGCCGGAAGCGGCCCTGCCGCACATGACTTATGATGACAGCGATTTGCGCTTCGTGAATCGTGGTGCATGTCGCCCAAAAATTGCGCGCCGGCCGATTGCCTTTTGCAGCACTTTGGCTAAGACGGGCGCGACGCTTCTTCAGATCAATCGAGGACATCGCAATGACCGCCATCGTCGACATTGTCGGGCGTGAAATCCTGGACAGCCGTGGAAATCCGACCGTCGAGGTCGATGTCATTCTCGAAGACGGCTCGATGGGCCGCGCGGCGGTGCCATCGGGCGCTTCGACCGGCGCTCACGAGGCCGTCGAACTGCGTGACGGCGGCGCCCGCTATCTCGGCAAGGGCGTGCTCAAGGCCGTTGAAGCGGTGAACGGCGAGCTGTTCGAGGCAATCGGCGGCATGGAAGCCGAAAACCAGATCCATATCGACCAGACCATGATCGAGCTTGACGGCACGCCCAACAAGAGCCGCCTCGGCGCCAATGCCATTCTCGGCGTGTCGCTGGCGGTGGCCAAGGCAGCGGCCGAAGCCGCTGGCCTGCCGCTCTACCGCTATGTCGGCGGCACCAAGGCGCATGTCCTGCCGGTGCCGATGATGAACATCATCAATGGTGGCGCCCATGCCGACAATCCGATCGACTTTCAGGAATTCATGATCCTGCCGATCGGCGCGCCGACGCTGCGCGAAGGTGTTCGCTGGGGATCGGAGATATTCCACACGCTGCGCAAGAAGCTGAAGGACGCCGGTCACAACACCAATGTCGGCGACGAGGGCGGCTTTGCCCCGAACCTGAAGAGTGCGCCAGTGGCGCTCGATTTCATCATGGAATCGATCGAGCAGGCCGGCTTCAAGCCAGGCGAAGAGATTGCGCTCGGTCTCGATTGCGCCGCGACCGAGTTCTTCAAGGACAGCAATTATGTCTATGAAGGCGAGAAGAAGACGCGCGATCCCAAGGCCCAGGCCAAATACCTGGCCAAGCTCGCCGCCGACTATCCGATCATCTCGATCGAGGATGGCCTGGCCGAGGACGACTGGGAAGGCTGGAAGTACCTCACCGACCTGATCGGCAAGAAGACCCAGTTGGTCGGCGACGATTTGTTCGTCACCAACACCGCACGGCTGCGCGACGGCATCCGCATGGGTGTTGCCAATTCGATCCTGGTCAAGGTCAATCAGATCGGCTCGCTGACGGAAACGCTCGACGCCGTCGAGACCGCGCACAAGGCCGGCTACACCGCCGTCATGTCGCACCGTTCGGGCGAAACCGAGGATTCGACGATCGCCGATCTCGCCGTTGCCACCAATTGCGGACAGATCAAGACCGGCTCGCTGTCGCGCTCGGACCGCATGGCCAAATACAACCAGCTGATCCGCATCGAGGAACAGCTTGGCAAGCAGGCAAGCTATGCCGGCAAGTCGGTAGTCAAGGGCTGATCCCGAACACTTGGAATCCCTGGATATTGGATGAAAGGGCGGGGCATTCCTGCCCTTTTTCATTTCGGCGGGCGCTAAGCCCGTCATCCGTAACCGTCCGTTAAGCACAATCGGGCGAAAAGATCCTGAGCCGCCTGAGTTCGCGGCTGCGAGGATTCGAGCGATGTGGACGCGTCAGCATAAGCAGAGAAACACCGGCCGGCTGATCATCCCCTCGCTCTGCGCGGCGTTCCTGGCCTATTTCGGCTTTCATGCCTATCATGGCGAATTCGGCATCAACTCGAAATACCAGCTGGAAGCCCAAACGGTTGCGCTGCAAAGCCAGCTCGATGCGATCAAAGCGCGTCGGATGGAACTCGAGCGGCGTGTTCGGCTCATGCATGAAGGCACGCTTGAGAAGGACATGCTCGACGAGCAGGCTCGCAAGGCGCTCAATTTGTCCCAGGCTGATGAAATCACCATCATGTTGCCGGCCTCAGGGAAATAACCTATATTTAGTTAATCGCCAATATTTTCAATGATTTTAATCGCTTAGGTGCATGCCAGCTATGCAATTTCGGCATGGCGCAACGCTCTGACGCGTGTTAGCCTCCCGCAAATCGGTGGGGAGGAGCTGATCTCCCCGGGCAGATTTCATCTGCTCAAATGTCCACAAAGAGACGCCAACAGGGAGTGATGCATGGCTACCGCCGCCAGAAAAGCGCCTGCCAAATCCAAATCCGACGGTAAATCGGGGCTTTCAGCTCCCAAGCCTGCCGAATTCAGCAAAGACGAAGAGCTTGCCGCCTACCGGCACATGCTGCTCATCCGTCGTTTCGAGGAAAAGGCCGGCCAGCTTTACGGCATGGGTTTCATTGGCGGCTTCTGCCACCTCTACATCGGCCAGGAAGCAGTCGTGACCGGCATGAAGATGGCGCTTATCGACGGCGATCAGATGATCACCGCCTATCGCGACCATGGCCACATGCTGGCCATGGAACTGTCGCCACGCGGCGTCATGGCAGAGCTGACCGGACGTCGCGGCGGCCTGTCACGGGGCAAGGGCGGCTCCATGCATATGTTCTCCAAGGAAAAGCATTTTTACGGTGGCCACGGCATCGTCGGCGCGCAGGTGTCGCTCGGCACCGGGCTTGCTTTCGCCAACCGCTACCGCGACAACAACAATGTCTCGCTGACCTATTTCGGCGACGGTGCGGCCAATCAGGGCCAGGTCTATGAAAGCTTCAACATGGCCTCGCTGTGGAAGCTGCCGGTGATCTACATCATCGAGAACAACCGCTACGCCATGGGCACCTCGGTTTCGCGCTCCTCGGCGGAAACCAATTTTTCGCATCGCGGCGCCTCCTTCAAGATTCCCGGCATCCAGGTCGACGGCATGGATGTGCGCGCCGTGAAGGCCGCGGGCGATCAGGCGACGGAATGGTGTCGCGCCGGCAACGGGCCGATCATTCTCGAAATGCAGACCTACCGCTATCGCGGTCACTCGATGTCCGACCCGGCGAAATACCGCTCCAAGGAAGAAGTGCAGAAGATGCGCTCGGACCATGACCCAATCGAGCAGGTCAAGGCGCGGTTGACTGAGAAGAAGTGGGCGACCGAGGATGAGCTGAAGGCCATCGACAAGGAGGTTCGCGACGTCGTTGCGGATGCCGCCGAATTTGCCCAGCACGACGCGGAGCCGGATCCGTCCGAGCTCTGGACCGACATCGTATTGTAACGGGAGGGCAAGGACATGCCGATCGAAATTCTCATGCCCGCTCTCTCGCCGACCATGGAAGAGGGCAATCTTTCCAAGTGGTTGAAGAACGAGGGCGACAAGGTCGTCGCCGGCGACGTCATCGCCGAGATCGAGACCGACAAGGCGACGATGGAAGTCGAAGCCGTTGACGAAGGCACGCTGGGCAGGATCCTGATTGCCGCCGGCACCGAAGGCGTCAAGGTCAACACGCCGATCGCAGTGCTGCTGCAGGATGGCGAAAGCGCCGGAGATATCGGCAAGTCCGCGGCTCCCACCAAGGCGGAAGCGCCTGGTAAAGCCGATGCTCCAGTCGCCAAGGACAAGGCGGAGGCCGCAAAGCCCGCCGCAGCACCGGTCGCTGCCGCTCCGAAGACCGAGATCGCCGCCGATCCGGATATTCCGGCCGGCACGGAAATGGTCTCCACCACAGTGCGCGAGGCACTGCGCGATGCGATGGCCGAGGAAATGCGCCGCGACGCCGATGTCTTCGTCATGGGCGAGGAAGTCGCCGAGTACCAAGGCGCCTACAAGATCACGCAAGGCCTGCTGCAGGAGTTCGGGCCGCGGCGCGTCGTCGATACGCCGATCACCGAGCACGGCTTTGCCGGTGTCGGCGTGGGTGCTGCGATGGCCGGCCTGAAGCCGATCGTGGAGTTCATGACCTTCAACTTCGCCATGCAGGCGATCGACCAGATCATCAACTCCGCCGCCAAGACGCTCTATATGTCGGGCGGCCAGATGGGCGCGCCGATCGTGTTCCGTGGACCGAACGGCGCTGCTGCCAGGGTCGCTGCCCAGCACTCGCAGTGCTACGCCGCTTGGTACAGCCACATTCCAGGCCTGAAAGTGGTGATGCCCTACACCGCCGCCGACGCCAAGGGCTTGCTCAAGGCGGCGATCCGCGATCCCAATCCGATTATCTTCCTCGAGAACGAAATCCTCTACGGTCAGTCCTTCGACGTCCCGAAGCTGGATGATTTCGTGTTGCCGATCGGCAAGGCGCGCATCCACAAGACTGGCAAGGACGTCACTATAGTCTCCTTCGGCATCGGCATGACCTATGCGTTGAAGGCAGAGGCCGAACTGCGCGGCCTGGGCGTCGACGTCGAGATCATCGATCTCAGGACCATCCGGCCGCTCGACCTCGACACTATCATCGCCTCGGTCAAGAAGACCAACCGGTTGGTCGTGGTGGAGGAAGGCTACCCGCAGAGTTCGGTCGGGGATCATATCGCCAACCAGGTGTCGCAGCGCGCCTTCGACTTCCTCGACGCTCCGGTGATCACCGTTGCCGGCAAAGATGTGCCGATGCCCTATGCGGCCAACCTCGAAAAGCTGGCTTTGCCCAATATCGGCGAGGTCATCGAGGCGGTCAAAGCCGTCACGTATCGCTGAATCGGGCGGGAGGACAAAATGCCAATCAACATCACCATGCCGGCCCTGTCGCCCACGATGGAAGAGGGCAATCTCTCCAAATGGCTCGTCAAGGAAGGCGACAAGGTTTCGCCGGGCGATGTCATAGCCGAGATCGAGACCGACAAGGCGACGATGGAAGTCGAGGCCGTCGATGAAGGCACCGTTGCAAAGCTCGTCGTTCCCGCCGGCACCGAAGGCGTGAAAGTCAATGCGCTGATTGCCGTCCTCGCCGCCGAAGGCGAGGACGCAGCGGCTGCTGCGAAGAACGGTGGAGCTGCCGAACCAGCGAAAGCGGAGGCGCCGAAAGCAGAGGCTCCCAAGGCTGAAGCACCGAAGGCCGAGACACCAAAGGCCGAGCCTGCTGCAACCGCCCCCAAGGCAGAGTCGGCTCCGGTTGCCAACGGCCATGCAACTGGCGAGCGTACCTTCGCCTCGCCGCTCGCACGCCGCATCGCCAGGGATGCCGGCGTCGACGTGTCTGCCGTGACGGGCACCGGCCCCCATGGCCGCGTGGTCAAGGCCGATGTCGACGCGGCGATTGCCGGTGGCGGTGCCAAGGCGCCTGCCGCCAAGGCCGCGCCCGCCGGCGCGCCGGCTGCTGCCCCTGCGGTGAAAGCGATGTCGGACGATCAGGTGCTGAAGCTGTTCGAGCAGGGCTCCTATGAACTGATCCCGCATGACAACATGCGCAAGACCATCGCTCGGCGACTGGTCGAGGCCAAGACCACCATCCCGCATTTCTACCTGACGCTGGACTGCGAACTCGATGCGCTCTTGGCGCTGCGTACGCAGATCAATGCGGCGGCGCCGGTGAAGAAGACCGACAAGGGCGACGCCCCTGCCTACAAGCTGTCGGTCAACGACATGGTCATCAAGGCGATGGCGATGGCGCTGAAGGCGGTGCCGGATGCCAATGCGTCGTGGACGGAAAGCGCCATGGTCAAGCACAAGCATGCCGATGTCGGCGTCGCGGTGTCGATCCCCGGTGGGCTGATCACGCCGATCATCCGCAAGGCGGACGAGAAGACCCTGTCCACCATTTCCAACGAGATGAAGGATCTGGCCAGCCGCGCCCGCAGCCGCAAGCTGAAGCCGGAAGAGTACCAGGGCGGCACCACGGCGGTGTCCAATCTCGGCATGTTCGGCATCAAGGACTTTGCCGCCGTCATCAACCCGCCGCACGCAACCATCCTGGCGGTCGGCGCCGGCGAGGAGCGGGCAGTGGTCAAGAACGGCGAGATCAAGATCGCCACCGTGATGTCGGTGACGCTATCGACCGACCATCGCGCCGTCGACGGTGCACTGGGTGCCGAATTGCTGGTTGCCTTCAAACGGCTGATCGAGAACCCGATGGGCATGCTGGTCTAGGAAGGGAGAGGGCGGTGCGGATAGTCTTCACCGGCCTTTTCGCCTTCATGATTGGCAGTTCATGCGCTGGGGGTTGAGACGCGGTCTGATTAACGCACAGGTGAGCGCATGAAGACGGTTCTTTGCTACGGCGACTCGCTGACCTGGGGCTACAACGCCGAAGGTGGCCGCCACCCGCTTGAAGACCGCTGGCCAAGCGTGCTGCAGGCGGGGCTCGGCGATGCCGCCGAAGTCGTTGCCGAAGGCCTCAATGGCCGCACCACGGCTTTCGACGATCATCTGGCCGGTGCCGATCGCAACGGCGCCAGGCTGCTGCCAACGGTCCTGACAACGCATGCGCCGATTGATCTCATCGTCTTCATGCTCGGCGCCAACGACATGAAGCCATGGATCCATGGCAACCCGGTAGCGGCCAAGCAAGGCATCCAGCGGCTGATCGACATCGTGCGCGGCCACGACTATCCATTCGACTGGTCGGCGCCGCAGATCCTGATCGTTTCGCCGCCTGTGGTCAGCCGCACCGACAATGCCGAATTCAAGGAAATGTTTGCCGGCGGTGACGACGCTTCGACCCGGCTGGCGCCGCTCTACGCTGCCCTTGCCGATGAGGCTGGTTGCGGCTTCTTCGACGCTGGCACCGTGGCGCAAACCACCCCGCTCGACGGCGTCCACCTCGATGCAGAAAACACGCGGAACATCGGCAAGGCACTGACGCCGCTCGTGCGCGTCATGCTGGAACTGTGAATCAAGGAGAAAACCGTGGCTGAGAACTATGACGTCATCATCATCGGCTCCGGCCCCGGCGGCTATGTCACGGCGGTCCGTTCCGCCCAGCTCGGTTTCAAGACGGCGATCATCGAGCGCGAGCATCTCGGCGGCATCTGCCTCAATTGGGGCTGCATACCGACCAAGGCGCTGCTGCGCTCGGCCGAGATCATGCATTATTCGGATCATTTCAAGGACTATGGTCTGAAACTTGACGGCAAGGTCAGCGTCGACACGTCGGCCGTGGTCGACCGATCGAGAAAAGTCTCGCTGCGGCTCAATGGCGGCGTTGCCTTCCTGATGAAGAAGAACAAGGTCGACGTCATCTGGGGCGAGGCCAAGCTGTCCAAGGCTCCTTCCGGCGATAAATTGGGTGAGATCGTCGTATCCAAGACGGCCAAGAAGCCGATGGAGCCGCAGCCGCCGGTGCCGAAGGGCGTCAAGGCTGAGGGCACCTATGGCGCCAAGCACATCATCCTGGCCACCGGCGCCCGGCCACGTGCGCTGCCCGGCATCGAGCCCGACGGCAAGCTGATCTGGACCTATTTTGAGGCCATGGTGCCGAAGGAGATGCCGAAGTCGCTGCTGGTCATGGGCTCCGGCGCCATCGGCATTGAATTCGCCTCGTTCTACCGCACCATGGGTGCCGATGTGACAGTCGTCGAACTGTTGCCTGCAGTGATGCCGGTCGAGGACGCCGAAGTCTCGAAATTCGCGCAAAAGCAGTTCGAGAAGCAAGGCATGAAGATCATCCTAGAAGCCAAGGTGACCAAGGTCGAGAAGGGTGCCAACTCGGTCACCGCGCATGTCGAGATGAAGGACGGCAAGGTCGAGAAGATCACCGCCGACCGCATGATCTCGGCGGTCGGAGTGCAGGGCAACATCGAGAATCTCGGCCTTGAGGCGCTCGGCGTAAAGACCGAGCGCGGCTGCATCGTCATCGATGGTTACGGCAACACCAATGTGCCCGGCATCTACGCCATCGGCGATGTCGCTGGCCCGCCGATGCTTGCTCACAAGGCCGAGCACGAGGGCGTGGTGTGCGTTGAAAAGATAGCCAATTTCCCTGGCGTGCATGCCACCGACAAGCTCAAGATTCCAGGCTGCACCTATTGCAATCCGCAGGTCGCCTCCGTCGGCCTGACGGAAGCGAAGGCCAAGGCAGAGGGCAAGGACATCCGGGTTGGGCGCTTTCAGTTCGCCGCCAATGGCAAGGCCATCGCGCTCGGCGAGGACCAGGGCTTCATCAAGACCATCTTCGACAAGAAGACCGGTCAGTTGCTTGGTGCGCATATGGTCGGCGCCGAAGTGACCGAGCTGATCCAGGGCTTTGTCGTGGCGATGAACCTCGAAACGACCGAAGAAGAGTTGATGCACACCATCTTCCCCCACCCGACGCTGTCGGAAATGATGAAGGAAAGCGTGCTCGACGCCTATGGTCGCGTGCTGAACGCATGATAGATTGGCTGCACGAGACTCAATCGCTAAAGCTGCGGGATCTCGACGGCAAAGCAGTTCGTTTCCGGATGCATTTTCACTCGTGCAAGGAGAGGACATATGGACGTGAATGGCGTGGGCTGGATCGCAGCCATCATCATCGGCGGACTGGCGGGTTGGTTTGCCGAGATGGTCATGAAGAGCAACACCGGCATCTTCATGAACATTATTTTGGGTATCGTCGGCGCGATCGTACTGAACGCCATTCTGCAGGCACTCAATCTCGGTCCGTTCGGCGTCGGCTGGACTGCCTACCTGATCACCGGCTTTATCGGTGCCTGCCTGCTGATCTGGGCAGGGCGCCTGGTGCGCCGTTAACACCGCTGAATATCTGCTATGCGAAAAAGGCTGTTGCGGCATGCACCGCCGCGGCCTTTTTCTTTGCGTTGAAAAGTCTTAGATGACGTCATGACTGCGAATGCCTGACAGGCAATCGCGAACGAACCAGGTTTCCCGATGGTCACTGTCCTCGATACGATTGCCAATGCTCCGCGGTTGCGGCATCCGGAAAAGGCGCACAAGCCAGACCAGGACGTGTTGCGCAAGCCGGACTGGATCCGCGTCAAGGCGCCGATGTCGAAGGGCTATTCCGAAACGCGCGAAATCGTGAAGTCGAACAAGCTGGTGACAGTCTGCGAAGAAGCCGGCTGCCCCAACATCGGCGAGTGCTGGGAGAAGAAGCACGCCACCTTCATGATCATGGGCGAGATTTGCACGCGCGCCTGTGCCTTCTGCAACGTCGCCACCGGAATTCCGACAGCACTCGATCCCGATGAGCCGGCTCGCGTCGCGCACGCCGTCAAGCAGATGGGGCTGACGCATGTCGTCATCACCTCAGTCGACCGTGACGATCTCGCCGATGGCGGTGCGCAGCATTTCGCTGACGTCATCCGCGCCATCAGGGCCGCGACGCCCTCGACGACGATCGAAATCCTGACGCCCGACTTCCTGCGCAAGGATGGCGCGCTGGAGATCGTCGTGGCGGCCAAGCCCGACGTCTTCAACCACAATCTCGAAACCGTGCCGTCGAACTACCTGACGGTTCGTCCGGGGGCCCGCTACTTCCATTCGATCAGGCTGTTGCAGCGGGTCAAGGAACTCGACCCGTCGATCTTCACCAAGTCCGGCATCATGGTGGGTCTCGGCGAGGAGCGGAACGAAATCCTGCAACTGATGGACGATCTGCGTTCGGCCAATGTCGACTTCATGACCATTGGCCAGTATCTGCAGCCGTCGAAGAAGCATCATCCGGTGATCCGCTTCGTCACGCCGGAGGAGTTCAAATCTTTCGAGACGATCGGCCGGACCAAGGGTTTCCTGCTGGTGGCGTCAAGCCCGCTGACGCGCTCGTCGCATCATGCCGGCGACGATTTCGCCCGGCTGCGCGCCGCACGGGAAGCGGCTCTCAGGAAATCGCTTTAGTGCATGTCGCCCAAAGTGACCTCGGTTTTGGGAGAACGACATGCATAAAAACAACGAATCCAAAGCGCGTCGCATGAATCTGCGTCGCCGTGACGGGCTTTGGAGCCGGTTTCGTGCCAAAGTTTGAAGCCACCCGCCGCGTATCCCATACACCGGACCAGATGTTCGCGCTGGTCGCCGATGTAGAATCCTATCCGCAATTCCTGCCGCTTTGCGAGGCGCTGACCGTTCGCTCGCGCAAGGAGCGTGACGGGCGCACGGTTCTCCTCGCCGACATGACCATCGGCTACAAGGCGATCCGCGAAACCTTCACGACGCAGGTGCTGTTGAAGCCCGACGAGAACACCATCGACGTGAAATACATCGATGGCCCGTTCAAATATCTGAGCAATGTCTGGCGTTTCGAGCCCGACGGCGGCGCCGGCTGCACGGTCCGCTTCTTCATCGACTACGAGTTCAAGAGCCGCATTCTGGGCGCCGTGATGGGAACCATGTTCGACCGTGCTTTCCGCATGTTCGCCGAGGCTTTCGAGAAGCGTGCCGACGTCATCTACGGTGCAGCACCCTCGGCCTGACTCTGGCCAAGCGCGCGCAGACCCAGTTCCAACGAGTGCCGGACCGTTTCGCGGCGGATGAAATCGCGACCTTTGTCGGCAAATATCTTGCGTTGGACGGTCACGGCCTGACCGCCCAGCCCGACACAGAACCAGACCAGGCCGACCGGTTTTTCCGTCGAACCGCCGCCGGGCCCGGCAATGCCGGTGACCGCCAGAGCAAGCCCGGCGCGCGAACGGGCGAGCGCGCCTTTCGCCATCTCAATCGCCGTCTCGCGCGAAACCGCGCCGTACGTCTCAAGCGTGGCGGCGGAGACGCCGAGCATGTCCATCTTGGCTTCGTTGGAATAGGTGATGAAGCCGCGCTCGACCACGGCCGAGGAGCCGGCGATGTCGGTCAACGCGGCGATGATCATGCCGCCGGTGCAGCTTTCCGCCGTTGCCAGCATGATGCCGCGCTTCAGGCAGGCTTGCAGCAAGGCATTTGCCAGCTCGCTGCTGCTCATTCCGGCACCTCGCCGGGAAACACCACGCTGGCGGTTGCGATCGCCGCTATGCCTTCCTCGCGCCCGACAAAGCCGAGCTTCTCGTTGGTTGTCGCCTTGATCGAGATGCGGTCCGGTGAAATTGCCAGCATCTGCGACAGGGCTGCGGTCATCGCGTCACGATGCGGGCCGACGCGCGGTGCCTCGCATATCAGCGTGATATCGGCATTGGCGATGCGTCCGCCGCGCTCGCGCACCAGCCTTGCCGCGTACTCGACGAATATCCGGGACGCAGCGCCTTTCCATTGCGGGTCGGTCGGCGGAAAATGCGTGCCGATGTCGCCGGCGCCGCAGGTCGCCAGCAGCGCATCGGTCAAGGCGTGCAGGCCGACATCGGCGTCGGAATGGCCGGACAGTTTCTTGTCGTGCGTAATGGCGACACCGCACAGAGTGACATGGTCGCCGGGTTCGAACGCATGCACGTCGTAACCATTGCCGGTACGGATGTCGGGAAAGCGCACGCGTTCGCCGGAGAGCCGCTGGTCCGCCATCGCAATATCCCTTGCCCAGGTGAGTTTGATATTATCAGGGGAGCCTGGAACGATGTTAACCGGAATATTCGCCCATTCGGCGATCGCGGAGTCGTCGGTGAAATCCATTTTTCGCAGATGATGGGCTTTCTCGTGCGCGGCAAGAATCGGCCAGAATGGAAAGCCCTGTGGCGTTTGCGCCGTGTGAAGTCCGCTGCGGGAAACGGTTTCGCCAACCAAGCCAGAGGCCGACTCACGCTTCAGCGTGTCGGCAACGGGCAGGGCAGGCAACGCCCCCTCGCGCTCGCCAATGGCAGCGATCGTGCGATCGATCAGGTCCGCGTCGACGAATGGACGGACGGCATCGTGGATCAGGACCCGCCCCGGCGCGTGGCTTCTCAGCGCAAGCAGTCCCAGCCGGACCGATGCCTGCCTTGTCGCCCCGCCCATGACGAGGATAACCCGTTCGGCGTTGGCACCCGCCGCCTCCCGGAACAGTTCGTGGTCGTCGGCATGGATGGCGACGACGACCTCGCTGGTTCGCGGGTGGGACAGAAAAATTTCCAGCGTGTGTGCGATGACGGCATAGCCGCCAATATGTTGATATTGCTTCGGCCCATTGGCCTGTCCGGCGCGCGCGCCGCGGCCGGCCGCAACGATCACCACGGCGACCTTGCCATCCTCACTTGAAACGCGATTTTCACTTGCGTCAGTCATGCCGACTGGTCCTAGCGCACGATCCCGAAAAGTGTAATCGGTTTTAGGAAAGATCGTGCGCTAAGTATGAAATTCCCAAGCGTGCCATTGCCCGTGCTGAGGGACGCGCGGCGCCTTGGTCGCCAGCCAAAGCCGAACCCCGGCATTTTCCCAATTGCGCCTTAATGTGGCGTCATTCCGCGTTGCACTTTGCTGCAGTTCTGGCTAGAGAATGTGCAACGAATGAACATGCTTGGTTTTTGTGCATGGTTAACTTGACCAAATTGGCAACGTCGCTTGACGTTGGCGGCGTGAGAATCCGCAATCGCGTGTTTCTCGCGCCAATGTCGGGGATATCAGACGAGCCGTTCCGGCAACGCGCCCATGCGCATGGCGCCGGCCTGGTCGTGTCTGAAATGGTGGCGAGCGGCGAGCTGGCCAAGGGCAGGTCCGGTTTCAACCTGCGCATACGCCACTCCGGCCTGCCGGTCCATATGGTCCAGCTTGCCGGCCGCGAGGCGGCGCACATGGCCGAAGGTGCCAGAATCGCTGCCGGCGAGGGCGCCGACATTATCGACATCAACATGGGCTGCCCGGCAAAGAAGGTCACCGGCGGTTATGCCGGCTCGGCATTGATGCTGGATCTCGACCATGCGCTGTCGCTAATCGACGCCGTTGTCGGCGCGGTCGACGTGCCGGTGACGGTCAAGATGCGGCTCGGCTGGGACGAAGGCGCGCTCAACGCGCCGGTGCTGGCGCGTCGCGCCGAACAGGCCGGCGTCAAGATGGTGACCGTGCATGGCCGCACGCGCTGCCAATTCTATCAAGGCAAGGCCGATTGGCGCGCCATCGCCCGCGTCAAGGAAGCCGTGTCCATTCCTGTCGTCGCCAATGGCGATGTCTGCTCCCCGGCGGAAGCTGCCGACATTCTCGATCAATCCGGCGCTGACGCCGTCATGGTTGGCCGTGCGCATTATGGCGCGCCCTGGATCGCAGGCGGCATTGCTGCGGCCGCACGGAACGAGACTGTGCCCGGCATGCCCGACAATCGGCAAGCTTTGGCCGCGTACATCGTCTCGCATTATGAGGACATGCTGGCGCTCTATGGGGTCGAAAGCGGCCTGCGCCAGGCGCGCAAGCATCTTGGATGGTATCTTGACCGTCATGCCGACGGTGTCGCTGACGACGACAGCCGAAAAGCTATTCTGACCGCATTGGAGCCCGCGCGCGTCATTGCCTTGCTGCGCGACGTGTTTTCGCGCGATCCGCAACCCCTGAACCTGCGGAGCGCCGCATGAATGCCGCCGCTGCCCAAGGCGCTGAAATGGCGGATGCCGCCCAGATCGTGCTCAACACCATCCGTCGGCCGGTGATCATGATCAGCGAGCAAGGGTTCATCACCTTCGCCAACGCCGACGCGGAAGACTTCTTTCGCTCCAGCGCAACCATGCTGGCGCGCAACACACTGTCTAAGCTCATTCCATTCGGCAGCCCGCTGCTGACGCTGGTCGATCAGGTGCGCGAGCGCCGGGCTCCCGTCAACGAGTACCGGGTCGACGTGTCGTCGCCGCGCCTCGGAATCGAGAAGGTCGTCGATCTCTACGTCGCGCCGGTATCGGAATATCCGGGCTCCGTCGTGGTGATGTTCCAGGAACGGTCGATGGCCGACAAGATCGACCGGCAGATGACGCATCGCGGCGCGGCGCGCTCGGTCACCGGCCTGGCGGCGATGCTTGCCCATGAGATCAAGAACCCGCTGTCCGGCATTCGGGGCGCTGCCCAGTTGCTCGAACTGTCGGCTTCCGACGAGGATCGCGCGCTGACGCGGCTGATCACCGACGAGACCGACCGCATCGTGTCGCTGGTCGATCGCATGGAAGTGTTTTCCGATGAGCGGCCGATCGATCGCTATCCCGTCAACATCCATGTCGTGCTCGACCATGTGAAGGCAATTGCCAAGAACGGTTTTGCCAAGAGAATCAAGATAATGGAGGATTACGATCCTTCATTGCCTCCGGTGTTTGCCAACCGTGACCAGCTCATCCAGGTGTTCCTCAACCTGGTCAAGAATGCCGCTGAGGCGATCGGCAGCGATCCTCAGGGCGAGATCGTGCTGTCGACCGCCTTCCGGCCGGGCATCCGCGTTTCCGTTCCGGGCACGCAGGACCGCGTATCGCTGCCGCTGGAATTCTGCGTGCGCGACAATGGCTCCGGCGTCTCGGAAGATATTTTACCGATCCTGTTCGACCCGTTCATCACCACCAAGCCGAACGGCTCGGGGCTGGGGCTGGCGCTGGTCGCCAAGATCGTCGGCGAGCATGGCGGCATCATCGAATGCGAATCGACGCCGCGCGGGACCACATTCCGCATCCTGATGCCAGCTTGGAAAGAAACGTCATACGGCGCCGATGAAGACGGTGAAGGAGACCGCAAATGACCGTTCGCGGCAATATTCTCGTCGCCGACGACGATGCGGCGATCCGCACCGTCCTCAACCAGGCGCTTTCACGCGTCGGTCACGAGGTACGCGTCACCTCCAACGCCTCGACATTATGGCGCTGGGTGGCGGCTGGCGAAGGCGATCTGGTCATCACCGATGTGGTGATGCCGGACGAAAACGCGTTCGACATGTTGCCGCGCATCAAGAAGGCGCGGCCGGAACTGCCGGTTATCGTCATGAGCGCCCAGAACACCTTCATGACGGCGATCCGCGCATCCGAAACCGGCGCCTATGAATATCTGCCGAAGCCGTTCGACCTGACCGAACTGCTCAACATCGTCAACCGGGCGCTTTCCGAGCCACGGCGGCCGAAGATCGATGCGCGGCCGGAAGAACAGCCAGACGCCATGCCGCTGGTCGGCCGCTCGGCCGCCATGCAGGACATCTACCGCATGCTGGCGCGCATGATGCAGACCGACCTGACGGTGATGATTTCGGGCGAGTCCGGCACCGGCAAGGAACTGGTGGCGCGCGCGCTGCATGAATATGGCCGCCGTCGCGGCGGTCCATTCGTTGCCATCAACATGGCGGCGATCCCGCGCGATCTGATCGAATCGGAACTGTTCGGTCACGAGAAGGGCGCCTTCACCGGCGCGCAGAACCGCTCCACCGGTCGCTTCGAGCAGGCGGAGGGCGGCACGCTGTTCCTCGACGAGATCGGCGACATGCCGATGGAAGCACAGACGCGCCTGCTGCGCGTCCTGCAGCAGGGCGAATACACGACGGTTGGCGGACGCACACCGATCAAGACCGACGTGCGCATCGTTGCCGCCACCAACAAGGATCTGCGCACGCTGATCAACCAGGGGCTTTTCCGCGAGGATCTCTTCTATCGCCTCAACGTCGTGCCGCTCAGGTTGCCGGCGCTGCGCGAGCGCTCCGAGGATGTGCCGGATCTTGTCCGCCACTTCTTCAAGCTCGGCGAGATGGAAGGTCTGCAGACCAAGCGCATCTCCTCGGGCGGCATCGAACTGATGAAGCGCTATCCCTGGCCGGGCAATGTGCGCGAACTGGAAAACCTCGTTCGCAGGCTCGCCGCGCTCTATTCGCAGGACGAGATTTCCGCCGAGATCATCGAGGCCGAGCTCAAGACCGGCGAACGTCCGGTGGTACCGGGGGGCGGCAACCTCATTCCCGACGACCTGTCGATCGGCCAGGCCGCCGAGCATTTCCTGCAGCGCTATTTCGCCTCCTTTGCCGGCGATTTGCCACCCGCGGGCCTCTACCAGCGCATTCTGGCCGAGGTCGAGTACCCGTTGGTCCTGGCCTCTATGACGGCCACCCGCGGCAACCAGATCAAGGCCGCCGAATTGCTGGGCTTGAACCGCAACACGCTGCGCAAGAAGATCCGCGAGCTCGGCGTCAACGTCTACAAATCGTCGCGGCAGGGCTGAGCCCATCCGAGCCCCGCCCTCTTTTCAGGGGACCGGCTCTCGAAAGATTTCCGTCTCGGTCACACTTGTTGCATAATCGCCACAATGCGTTGCATACATCCGACGCAATCATGGCTCTAGACGGCGACATGGCTTCGCAGGCACCGAAAAAAAAACAACAGCTGTTCAGCGAACCCGGCACGCGTGACGGTCGCCGGCTGCTGGCATTGCCCGGCGTCGTCGCGGTCGTCGGCGCGCTGGTGACGGCGGCGATCTCGTTCACCATCCTCGTCGGCGCCACGCCGATCACGCCGAACGAATCGACGACGCTGGCACTGATTGCCCTCAACGCCGCTTTCGTCCTGTTCCTCATTGCGCTGGTCGGGCGTGAAGTCCACCGCATCCTGATGGCGCGCCGGCACGGCAAGGCCGCCTCGCGGCTGCATGTGCGCATCGTCGCCATGTTTGCGCTGGTCGCCGCCATTCCGGCCATCATGGTGGCCATCATCGCATCGATCACGCTCGATATCGGCCTCGACCGCTGGTTCGAAATCCGCACCAAGACGATCGTCAATTCGTCGCTGTCGATCGCCGACGCCTATGTCCAGGAGAATGCCCGCAACCTGCAGGGGACGACGCTGTCGATGGCCTATGATCTCGACTCGTCGCGCTCGCTCTACGGTCTCGATCGCACGGGTTTTCTCGATCTGATGAACAAGGAAGCAGTGGGCCGGTCGCTGGCCCATGCGGCGCTGATCAAGCCCGACGGCTCGTTCGTCATGAGCGCCAAGACCGATACGGATTTCGCCATGCCCGAGCCGCCGGAAGGCGCCGTGGCCAGCGCTTCCGACGGCAAACCGGTGCTGATCGAACCGAAAACGCGCAACATCATGGGCGCCATCGTCAAGCTGCGCGAGATCGAAGGGCTCTATCTCTACACCATTCGTCTCGTCGATCCGGAAGTGATCAAGGCGCGGCAGATCGTCAGGTCCAACACCGACGAATATCGTGGGCTGGAAGACAACCGCCGCACCTCGCAGGTGGCCTTTGCGCTGCCCTATCTGTCGCTGACGTTGATCATCATCCTGTCCGCCATCTGGACCGGTATCGCTGTCGCCGACCGTCTGGTGCGCCCCATTCGCCAGCTTATCGGAGCCGCCGACGAGGTGGCGACCGGCAATCTCGATGTCGCGGTTCCGGTCAGGCCATCGGATGGCGATGTCGCCTCGCTCGGCGATACGTTCAACAAGATGCTGCTCGAATTGAAATCGCAGCGCAACGAGATCCTGTCCGCAAAGGACCTGATCGACGAGCGCCGCCGCTTCTCGGAAGCGGTGCTTGCCGGCGTCACCGCTGGCGTCATTGGCGTCGATCCCTATGGCATCGTCACCATCGTCAACCGCTCGGCCGAGGCGATGCTGGCCATTTCAGCCAGCGCCGCCCTTGGGCAGAACCTGTCCTCCGTGCTGCCGCATGTCGGCCGCGTCTTCGAGATCGGCCGCAAGTCCGGCAAGCCTGTCTACCGCGAGCAGGTGACCTTCTACCGCGCCGGCGCCGAACGGACCTTCAACGTGCAGATCACCATCGAAGCCGGCGACGACGGCTCGGAGGAAAAATCCTATGTCGTGACGGTCGACGACATCACCGACCTGGTTCAGGCGCAGCGTTCCTCCGCCTGGGCCGATGTGGCACGGCGCATCGCACACGAGATCAAGAATCCGCTGACGCCGATCCAGCTCTCGGCCGAGCGCATCAAGCGCCGCTACGGCAAGGTGATTACCGAGGACCGCGAGGTTTTCGACCAGTGCACCGACACGATCATCCGTCAGGTTGAGGATATCGGCCGTATGGTCGACGAATTCTCGGCTTTCGCCCGCATGCCAAAGCCCGAGATGAAGGCTATCGACCTGCGCGAATCGTTGCGCGAGGCCTCGTTCCTGGTCGAGGTCAGCCGCGCCGACATCACTTTCGAGCGGGTATTCGGCACCGAGCCGCTCAAGGGCACCTTCGACAGCCGTCTGATGGCGCAGGCTTTCGGCAATGTGATCAAGAACGCCGCCGAGGCGATCGACGGATTGGAACAGACGGATGGTTCGCACGGCATAATCCGGATTCAAGCCGGGCGCCAGAATGGCGCGATTCGCATCGACGTCATCGACAATGGCAAAGGCCTGCCGCGCGAAAATCGCCAGCGGTTGCTCGAGCCCTATACGACGACGCGCGAGAAAGGCACCGGGCTTGGCCTCGCTATCGTCAAGAAGATCGTGGAGGACCATGGTGGCAGGCTGGAACTTCACGATGCGCCCCCAGATTTCCACGACGGACGCGGCGCGATGATCAGCATCATCCTGCCGCCTGCGGCTGCCGCGTCTCCGCGCGGCGATAGCAGGACTGAAAACGAACGAGAAACTGAAAAGGTCGGTAATGGCGTCTGATATTCTCATCGTCGATGACGAGGAAGACATCCGTGAACTCGTCGCGGGCATCCTGAGCGACGAAGGTCACGAAACCCGCACCGCATTCGATGCCGACAGCGCGCTGGCGGCGATCGCCGATCGGGCGCCGCGGCTGATTTTCCTCGACATCTGGCTGCAGGGCTCGCGCTTGGACGGGCTGGCACTGCTCGACGAGATCAAGACGATGCACCCGACCTTGCCGGTGGTGATGATCTCAGGCCACGGCAACATCGAAACGGCGGTCTCCGCCATCCGCCGCGGTGCCTATGATTTCATCGAAAAACCATTCAAGGCCGACAGGCTGATCCTGATTGCCGAGCGTGCGCTCGAGACCTCGAAACTGCGGCGAGAGGTTTCCGACCTCAAGCTGCGCAGTGGCGAAACCTTCGATCTGATCGGCATGTCGTCGGCGATGAGCCAACTGCGCCAGACTATAGAGCGCGTTGCCCCGACCAACAGCCGCGTGATGATCATCGGCCCGTCAGGCTCGGGCAAGGAACTAGCCGCGCGCGCCATCCACACGCTGTCGGCGCGTAAGGGCGCACCTTTCGTAACGCTGAGCGCCGCCAACATCACGCCCGAGCGCATGGAGATCGAGCTGTTCGGCACCGAATCGAACGGCGTCGAGCGCAAGGTCGGCGCGCTGGAGGAGGCTCATCGCGGCATCCTCTACATCGACGAAGTGGCCGACATGCCGCGCGAGACGCAGAACAAGATCCTGCGTGTGCTGGTCGAGCAGCAGTTCGAGCGGGTAGGGGGCACCAAGCGGGTCAAGGTCGACGTCCGCATCATTTCCTCGACCTCACAGAACCTCGAAGCGATGATTGCCGACGGCCGTTTTCGCGAGGATCTCTATCATCGCCTGGCGGTGGTTCCGGTCATGGTGCCGGGACTGGCCGAGCGGCGCGAGGACATTCCCTATCTCGTCGACAATTTCATGAAGCAGATCGCGCGCCAGGCCGGCATCAAGCCGCGCCGCATCGGGGACGACGCGCTGGCTGTGCTGCAGGCGCATAACTGGCCTGGCAACGTCCGCCAGTTGCGCAACAATGTCGAGCGCCTCATGATCCTGGCGCGCGGCGACAACATCGATGCGCCGATCACCGCGGACCTGTTGCCGGCCGAGATCGGCGATGTCATGCCGCGCACGCCGAATCAATCCGACCAGCACATCATGGCGCTGCCGCTGCGCGAGGCGCGCGAACAGTTCGAGAAGGACTATCTGATCGCCCAGATCAACCGGTTCGGCGGCAACATCTCGAAAACCGCCGAGTTCATCGGCATGGAGCGCTCCGCCCTGCACCGCAAGCTGAAGTCGCTGGGCGTCTGAGCGCGACTTCCGGCCAGCCGCGCTTGGGCCAACCATTTGCCGGTTACGGCGGCGGCGGAATCGCATAAGAAAGCCCGAGAATTCCTGAGGGGTTGCCAATGCCGCGTATTGCCTATGTCAACGGCCGCTACGTCACTCACGCGGATGCTGCCGTGCATATCGAGGATCGCGGTTATCAGTTCGCCGACGGCGTCTATGAGGTCTGCGAGGTGGCGCGCGGCTTCATCGTCGACATGCCGCGCCATCTGGCCCGGCTGAACCGCTCCTTGACCGAATTGTCGATCGCCTGGCCGGTCACCTCTCACGTGCTGCCGCTGATCCTGCGCGAGGTGGTTAACCGCAACCATGTCGCCAACGGCCTGGTCTATGTCCAGGTGACGCGCGGCGTTGCCAGCCGCGACTTTGTCTTCCCGTCCGCCGACACCAAGCCATCCCTGGTGATCACCGCGAGGAAGGCCGATCCCGCCTCTGGTGCAAAACGCGCTGAAACCGGCATTGCGGTCATCACGGTGCCGGAGAACCGTTGGGACCGCGTCGACATCAAGAGCGTCGGGTTGCTGCCCAATGTATTGGCCAAGCAGAAGGCCAAGGAAGCCGGCGCCCAGGAAGCGTGGTTCGTCGACACCGACGGCAACGTGAAGGAAGGCGGCTCGTCCAATGCCTGGATCGTCACCCGGGATGGCGTCCTGGTTACCAGGCCGGCCGAGCATGGCATCCTGCGCGGCATCACCCGCACGACCATGTTTGAAGTGGCGGCCAAGCTCGGCGTGAAGATCGAGGAGCGCGGCTTTTCTGTCGCCGAGGCCAAGGCGGCACGCGAGGCGTTCATCAGCTCCGCAACGACAATCGCCATGCCGGTTGTGGCCATCGACGGCGATACAATCGCCAATGGGCACCCCGGTTCGATAACACTTTCGTTGCGACAAGCCTTTTTTGACATTGCGGAAAAAAGTCCAGCCTGATAACCGCACAGGTGGAATGAACATCAATTTATCTCGTTCTGCTTGTCGTTGCTGACGACAAGACGGTGTTTGTGAGCTTGACATGCGCCCGTTAATTTGGCGCATTGGCTTGCAAACCGAAGGGGATCGGCGAAAGACAAGAACAATGGCGGAACGATCGCAAAACCTTCAGGACCTGTTCCTGAATTCAGTTCGCAAGAGCAAGAATCCGCTCACAATCTTCCTCATCAACGGCGTGAAGCTGACCGGGGTGGTCACTTCGTTCGACAATTTCTGTGTCCTGTTGCGCCGTGATGGTCACTCCCAACTCGTCTACAAGCACGCCATTTCCACGATCATGCCGAGCCAGCCGGTTCAAATGTTCGATGGCGAGGAAAGCCAGGGCGCCTGATTGGCACGTGAGAAAGACGCGGACGATACCGTTCGCGGAAAGCCAGCACATCATCCAGGGACGGAAGCCGAGGGCCCGACCCGGGCCGTTGTCATTGTGCCCGTCCTTACCCGCCACCAGCGCAACGAGGACGAGACCAACCGTCCACGGCTGATGCGTTCGGCCGACGCTCGCCACGACGAGGCCGTAGGCCTTGCCCGCGCCATCGACCTTGATCTGATCCATACCGCGGTGGTGACCGTCAACGATCCGCGCCCGGCGACGTTGCTCGGCAGCGGCAAGGTCGCGGAGTTCGCAGAAATCGTCAAAGAGGGACATGCGGAAGTGGTCGTCGTCGACCATCCGCTGACTCCGGTGCAGCAGCGCAATCTGGAGAAAGAGTTGAACGCCAAGGTGCTGGATCGCACCGGGCTGATCCTCGAGATATTCGGCGAGCGCGCGCGCACCAAGGAAGGCACCTTGCAGGTCGAGCTCGCCCATCTCAACTACCAGAAGGGTCGCCTCGTGCGCAGCTGGACCCACCTCGAACGCCAGCGCGGCGGTGCCGGCTTCCTCGGCGGCCCCGGCGAAACGCAGATCGAATCCGACCGGCGGCAGCTGCAGGAAAAGATCATCAAGCTGAAGCAGGAGCTGGAAACGGTGCGCCGCACGCGCGACCTTCACCGCGCCAAGCGCAAGAAGGTGCCGTTCCCGGTGGTGGCGATCGTCGGCTATACCAACGCCGGCAAGTCGACGCTGTTCAATCGGCTGACCGGAGCAGACGTGCTGGCGCAGGACATGCTGTTCGCCACGCTCGATCTAACGCTTCGGCGTGTGCGCCTGCCGCACGGCACGCCGATCATTCTTTCGGACACGGTCGGCTTTATTTCGGACCTGCCAACGCATCTGATCGCGGCTTTCCGTGCCACCCTGGAAGAGGTCGTCGAGGCCGATCTCGTCATCCATCTGCGCGACATTTCCGATCCGGACACGGCGGCCCAGGCCGAGGATGTCGAGCGCATCCTCGCCGACCTCGGCGTCGACGCCGGTGATGCCAAGCGGATCATCGAGGTCTGGAACAAGATCGACCTGCTTGACGAGGGCAACCGCAGCCGGCTGCTTGCCGACAGCGCCGACGCCAGCAAAGCCCCGCCGATCGCCATTTCGGCGGTGACCGGCGAGGGTATCGATGCGCTGAAGGCGATCATCGAAACGCGGATGGCGGGCGAGCTCGAAGACCTGACGGTAACGATCGAGCCGGCGCAGTTCGGCCTTGTCGACTGGCTGTATCGCAATGGCGATATCGTTTCGCGAAGCGATAATGACGACGGCAGCGCCACCATCTCGCTCAGGGCCACGCAAAGCGCCCGCGAAGAGATCGAAAGCAGATTGCGTCGCAAAAATAACGGGTAAGGGAACTTACTTCGCGGTTTTTGCTTCCTGCCAGAGGGCTTCCATCTCGGGCAAGGTCGCCTTCTCCAGCGTGCTACCGGATTTCTCAAGGGCCTGTTCGACATAATGGAAGCGCGAGCGGAATTTTTCGTTGGTGCCGCTCAGCGCCGCTTCGGAATCGACCTTCAAATGGCGGCCGAGATTGACGACGGCAAACAGCATGTCGCCGAACTCGTCCTTGATCGAGGCCGTTTCGCCCTTGGCCAGCGCCTCGCGCAATTCGCCGATCTCTTCCTCGATCTTGTCGAGGATGGGCGCTGCCTCGCTCCAGTCGAAGCCGACGCGCGCGGCCTTCTCCTGAAGTTTCAGTGCCCGCGTCAGCGCGGGCAGGGCGACCGGCACGCTGTCCAGAAACCCCTTGCCGTTATCTTCCGGGTCGAGGCCGCGGGCGAGGCGGGCTTGCCGCTTCTCCGCCTTCTCCTCGGCCTTGATCTTTTCCCACATGCCCTTGGCCATGCCGGCGCTGCGGGCCTTTTCGTCGCCGAAGACGTGCGGGTGGCGGCGGATCATCTTGGTGGTGATCGCCTTGACCACATCGCCGAAGGCGAATTCACCCGCCTCTTCAGCCATTTGCGCGTGGTAGACGACCTGCAGCAGGAGGTCGCCGAGTTCGTCGCGCAGGTCATCAAGGTCGCCGCGCGCGATGGCGTCCGCCACCTCATAGGCCTCCTCGATCGTATAGGGGGCGATAGTCGAGAAATCCTGTTCGATGTCCCAGGGACACCCGGTCTTTGGGGCTCGCAGCGCCGCCATGATCTCGATCAGGCGCGAAATGTCTTTCGATGGCGTCATCTAGAGCTATTCCAGGAAAAGTGTGAAACGGTTTTCTGTCCGGAATTGCGTCAGTCTATCGAATGCTATCCCGCGGCCGGCCGCGCGGCCAACGCTGTCAGCCGGCGCGGGAACCTTGTCCACAGGTGAGCCGCCTCAGTCGAGGACAGAGACGATCGCCTTGGCGAGTTCGTCCATTCCATCCTCGGGCAGGCCGGCAACATTGATGCGGCTGTCGCCGACCATGTAGATGCCGTGCTCGGAACGCAGTCGTTCGACCTGCGCTTCCGTGAGGCCAAGGCGGGAGAACATGCCGCGATGATTGGCGACGAAATCGAAACGGTCGGAATTGGACTGACGCCGCAGTGCCTCGGCGAACTGGACACGGAGTCTGAGCATGCGCAGGCGCATCTCTTCGAGTTCGGCCTCCCAGTCCGCACGCAAGGCGGCGTCTTCGAGCACGATGCGCACGGCGGCAGCACCGTGGTCCGGTGGCATCGAATACATGGCGCGCGCCGCCGACAGCATCTGGCTCATCGCCACATCGGCCTGGGCGCCGTCCCTGGCCAGGATCATCGCCGCGCCGACGCGGTCGCGGTAGACGGCAAAATTCTTCGAGCAGCTCGAGGCGACGACCATTTCGGGAACTTTCGTGGCCAGCAGGCGCAAACCGAGGGCATCGGCCTCGAGGCCATCGCCAAAGCCCTGATAGGCGATGTCGACAAATGGCAGCAACTCGCACTCGACGACCAGCTCGGTTACGGCCGCCCACTGTGCCGCGTCCAGATTGGCGCCGGTCGGGTTGTGGCAGCAGCCGTGCAGCAACACCACGTCACCCTTTCTTGCCGTTCGCAACGCCGCCAGCATGTCGTCGAAGCGCACTGTGCCCGAGGCGGCATCGAAATAGGGGTATTCACGGATCTGCAGGCCGGCAGCACGCATCACCGGCATGTGGTTCGGCCAGGTCGGGTCCGACAGCCAGATGGTCGCGTCCGAGCGTGTCCGCTTGAGCAATTCCGCCGCCAGCCGCAGCGCGCCGGAGCCGCCGGGCGCCTGTGCCGCGCGGATGCGCGTCATGTCGGCGCCGGGGCCGAAGGCGAGCTTGGCCATTACCGTGTTGAAACCGATATCGCCGGCAAGGCCGAGATAGGTCTTGGTGTCCTGCCCCTGCAGCAGCCGCTTTTCGGCTTCGCGCACCGCCCGCATGACCGGCGTCTTGCCGTCGCGATCCTTGTAGACGCCGACACCGAGGTCGACCTTGTCGGGCCGCGGGTCGGCGCGATAAAGGCCGATCAGGGCCAGGATCTTGTCGGCGGGGGCGGGCTGCAGGGCTTCAAACATCGATACGGCTCCAATGGGCGGCGGATTGATACGCAAATCGGTTGCGTTTCGCCAGCGCTTTTCCCGCCGCTTCAGGCTGCACAAGCTTTCTGGGGCGAACGATGTCCTCAAGCCAACCCGGTAAAAAATTGGCGGGGCAGGGATTAAATTCCCCACATGCTCCGTAAACAGGACATGAAACCGTCGATGCCACGCTTTGACGTCTTAGGACAGCTCGGTTCGCTACGCCGTTACGCGCGCTCGCTGACGCGCGACAGCACGGATGCCGAGGATCTCGTCCACGACGCGCTGGTGCGTGCCTATGAGCGGCGCGGCACCTTCCGCTCCGGTGGAAACCTGCGCGCTTGGCTGCTGTCGATCGTCCACAACACTTTCATCGACAGAATGCGATCGCGCGGGTCGGAAGCCACGCGCCTCCAACAGGCCGGATATCTTGTCGATGGCAGCACGCCGGCGCCGCAGGAACATTCGGTGCGCCTGGCTCAAGTGCGCGAAGCCTTTTTCAGCCTGCCGGAAGAACAGCGCTCAGCGCTGCATCTTGTCGCCATCGAGGGGCTGTCCTACCAGCAGGCCGCCGATGCCAGCAGCGTGCCGCTGGGAACGTTGATGTCACGCATCGGCAGGGCGCGCGCCGCATTGCGCGAGATGGAGGCGGCGCCCGCGAAGACGAAGAACCACCTTAGGATCGTTGGAGGCCCGTCGTGACAGCAGCTGTCGATCCCGTGACCGATATCGACCTCGACGCCTATGTCGACGACCAGATCGACGTCACCCGCCGAATCGAGGTCGAGGCATTTCTGTCGGCCCGGCCGGAAGCAGCGGCGCGCGTGATGTCCGATCTCCGCACCCGCGATGAACTGCGCGTGGCGCTTGCCGGCCCCAAGGGCATGGCGCGACCAGCGACCGCCGATGCCGCGCGGCGGCTGGAGAGGGGGCTTGCCCGCGGCCGCATCTTCGGTGTGTTGCAGCGCGCGGCGGTGGTTGCCGTCTTCGCCGCCGCCGGCTGGCTGGCGAATGGCATCATCGGGCCGATGTCGGTGACCAAGGTCGTCGCCTCGCCACAGCCGCCTGCCTATGTCGATGAGGCGGTGCGGGCCCATAGAACGACGCTGGTGCGCGAAAGCATGCCGTCGCAGCCGGAAGCGCCCGATTACGACGCCGGCGAGATCCGTGCCGCGACCGCCATCGTCATGCCGTCGCTGCCAACGGACTGGAAAGTCCGCGACGTGCAGATCTACCCGTCGCGCTTTGGGCCGAGCGTCGAGATGGCGGTCGAGACGAAAGACATGGGGCTGGTGTCGCTATTCGCGATCAGGCCTGGAACCTTCGACGTCGTCAAGCCGACCATCGCGCCCTTGGGCGACATTTCGTCGGCCTACTTCCAGATCGGCGAGGTCGCCTATGCGGTGGTCGGACGAAGCGAGGTCCACGACCTCGATCGCGCCGCCGAGACGCTCGCCAACACGCTTTACTGATCGATCCACCCTTACCGACCGATCTAGAAAGGAGAATGCAAATGAACACGCCCAACCTGGGATACCGCGTCGGCACCGGCGCCCAAACCAGAGCCATTTTTGACGAGGGGCTGCGTCAGCATATGCTGCGCGTCTACAACTACATGGGCGTCGGCCTGGTGGTCACCGGCCTCGTTGCCTTGATGATCTCGTCGACGCCGGCGCTCTATGTGCCGATCTTCTCCAGCCCGCTGAAATGGGTGGTGATGCTGGCGCCGCTCGCCTTCGTCTTGCTGTTCTCGTTCAAGATGCAGACAATGTCGGCGGCCAGCGCCCAGGCGATGTTCTGGGCCTTCTGCGGGGTCATGGGCCTGTCGCTCGCCTCGGTATTCCTGGTCTTCACCGGAACCAGCATCGCGCGCACTTTTTTCATCGCCGCCACCATGTTCGGCGCCACCAGCCTCTACGGCTACACGACCAGGCGCGACCTCACCCAGTTCTCGTCGTTCCTGATCATGGGCCTGATCGGCGTGGTGATTGCCAGCATCGTCAACATTTTCCTCGGCTCGACCGCGCTGCAGTTCGCCATCTCGGTTATCGGCATTGCCGTGTTCATCGGCCTGACCGCCTGGGACACCCAGACGATCAAGGAGCAGTATGCCGAGAATTTCGACGGCGAATCGCGCCAGAAGCTGGCCGTCTTCGGCGCCTTGTCGCTCTATCTGAATTTCATCAACATCTTCCAGCTGCTGTTGAATTTCACCGGCGAGCGCGAGTAACGCCGTTCCAGCGGGGCAGCCCCAAGAACCACATAGGGGCTGCCCCGCTTAGGAGGTTCGTATAATACCCAAAGAGCGCCCCCGGATAATAACCACTGAGGTATTCAACAAAAAGATCCCCCCCCTAGAA
>NZ_JAMYOR010000063.1:0-36029 GCF_040319965.1 Mesorhizobium sp. M0830
ATTTCGCGGCCATGCCTATCATAGGCAGCGCCCTATGATTGCCCCCTCCCCGTCACGGGCTAGGCCCGTGCCACCTCTCCCCCGCTTTGCGGGGGCGAGGAACCAGAGACGCCGATGACCACCTTCACGCCAACCACTTCAGCCGAAGTCCTGTCCACTGTCGCCTGGGCCGTGGCGGAAGAGGCGCCGCTCGAAATCCTTGGCCATGGGTCCAAGCGCGGCATCGGTCGTCCGCTGCAAACCGAACATACGCTCGACCTGTCGAGGCTCACTAGCGTTACGCTTTACGAACCGGCTGAACTGGTGCTGTCGGCCAAGGCAGGCACACCGCTGGTCGACATCGAGAAGCTGCTGGCGGAGAACGGCCAGCAGCTTGCCTTCGAGCCGATGGACTACGGTCCGCTGCTTTGCGGCGAGGCTGGCAAAGGCACGATCGGCGGCGTGCTTGCCGCGAACCTCTCCGGCCCGCGCCGGCTGAAGGCGGGCGCTGCGCGCGATCATATCCTTGGCATCAACGTGGTGTCCGGCCGCGGCGAGGCCTTCAAGTCGGGCGGCCGCGTCGTCAAGAACGTCACCGGCTATGACATGTCGAAACTGATGGCCAACAGCTGGGGCACGCTGGCCGTATTCACCGACGTGACCTTCAAGGTGCTGCCTGCCGCCGAGACCGAAGTCACGCTCGCAATCCGAGGTTTGCTCGACGATGCGGCCGCAGCAGCCATGGCATTGGCGCTCGGTTCGAGTGCTGAAGTGTCGAGTGCCGCCCATCTGCCGGAGCGCATCGCCGCACGCGTCGCCGAGGGTGCGCTTGGCAACGAGGCCGCCACGCTGCTGCGTGTCGAAGGCTTCGGCCCGTCCGTTGCTTACCGCATCGCCGCGCTGAAAACGCTGCTCGGCAAGGCCGGGCCGTTGGAGGAGATTGCCGGTGAGGCCTCACGGCTGATCTGGCGCGACGTGCGCGATTGCAGGCCCTTCGCCGACAGCAGCGAGAAACCGGTGTGGCGCGTGTCGATGACGCCGGGAGCGGGCCACCAGATGGTGCTGGCCTTGCGCATGCAGGCCGCCGTCAGCGCCTTCTATGACTGGCAGGGCGGCCTGGTGTGGCTGCGCATGGAACAGGGCGATCCGGAAGCCGCGCTGCTGCGCGGGCTGTTGCGGAAACACGGCGGCGGCCATGCGACGCTGGTGCGCGCGGCACCTTCGCATCGCGCCGCCTTGCCGGTGTTCGAGCCGCAACCGCCGGCGCTGGCAGCACTCAGCCATCGGCTGAAGCAGGAATTCGACCCGAAGAACATCCTCAATCCCGGCCGCATGGCCTAGGACCTAAGCGCGATGCAGACCAGTTTTTCAGCTGCCCAACTTGCCGATCCGCATGTCGCGGAGTCGGAAAAGATCCTGCGCAAATGCGTGCATTGCGGCTTCTGCACCGCGACCTGTCCGACCTATGTGACGCTCGGCAACGAGCTCGATTCACCGCGCGGCCGCATCTACCTGATCAAGGACATGCTGGAAAACGGCCGTCCCGCCGACAAGGAGATCGTCACCCATATCGACCGCTGCCTGTCGTGCCTCGCCTGCATGACGACTTGCCCGTCGGGGGTCAACTACATGCATTTGGTCGACCATGCCCGCGCCCATATTCAAGAAACCTACAAGCGGCCGCTGCTCGACCGTCTGACCCGCGCCATGCTGGCCTTCGTGCTGCCCTATCCCAAGCGTTTTCGCGCTGCGCTCAAGCTGGCGAAGCTGGGTAAGCCGTTCATTGGTCTGTTCGAAAAGGTCCCGGCGCTGAAGCCGCTTGGCGCGATGCTCAAGCTTGTGCCGGCCTCGATCCCGATGGCTTCGCGAAGCGCTTCACCAGGCACCCATGCCGGGCAAGGGACCAAAAAAGGCCGCGTCGCCATCCTCACCGGCTGCGCGCAATCGGTGCTCGATCCCGCCATCAACGACACCACGATTTCGCTGCTGACGCGGCTCGGCGTCGAGGTCGTGGTGCCGCAGGGCGAGGGCTGCTGCGGCGCGCTGGTGCACCATATGGGGCGGGAGCAAGCTGCCCTGGCCTCCGCAAGGCAGAATGTCGACGCCTGGACGCGCGCAATCGAACAAGGCGGGCTCGACGCCATCGTCATCACCGCGTCCGGCTGTGGCACCACGATCAAGGATTATGGCTTCATGCTGCGGCTGGATCCGGCCTATGCCGACAAGGCCGCGCGCGTCTCGGCACTGGCCAAGGACATCACCGAATATCTTTCGGGCCTCGACCTGCCCGAACCCGTGCGTAAGCCGGGCACCGTCGTCGCCTATCATTCGGCCTGCTCGATGCAGCACGGCCAGAAGATCACCCGCCAGCCGAAGGAACTGCTGGCCAAGGCCGGCTTCATCGTGCGCGAACCCCGCGAAGGCCACCTGTGCTGCGGCTCAGCCGGCACCTACAACATCCTGCAGTCCGAGATTTCGGCCAAGCTGCGCGACCGCAAGGTGAAGAACATCGAGGCGACGGGTGCCTCGATCGTCGCCACTGGCAATATCGGCTGCATCACCCAGATCGCTTCCGCCGCGAAGCTGCCGGTCATGCACACCATAAAACTGCTCGACTGGGCCTATGGCGGGCCAAAGCCGGAAGGCGTGCTGGACGAGAGCCTGATCGCCGCGGAATAGCCCCGCCTGTCCCGGCGTTACTCCGCCGCCAGCCGGTCCGCCGTGCCGTAGGTCGCCTCGTAGAGCGCGCGCTGGCGGCTGAGCGCCACCATCGTGTTGCGCAGCAGGATGGCGACCGTGATCGGGCCGACGCCGCCCGGTACGGGCGTGATCCAGGAGGCGACCTCGCGCACGCTTTCGGTGTCGACGTCGCCGACGATGCGGCTCGTCCCGTCCGGTCCGATTTCCGAATTGATGCCGATGTCGATGACGGCGGCGCCCGGCTTGACCATGTCGGCCTTGATCAGCCGCGGCTTGCCGACGGCGACGAACAGCGCGTCGGCGCGCCGCGCATGGGCGGCGACCGATCGCGTCATGTGGTGGCAGACCGTTACCGTCGCGCCCTCGCTCATCAACAGGAAGGCGATCGGTTTGCCGACGATTTCCGAATGGCCGACGATCACGACTTCCAGCCCCTTGAGGTCGAGGCCGGTCTCCTTCAGCAGCTCGACCGAAGCGGCCGCCGTGCAGGGGGCGAGGTCGAGCTGATTGTAGACGATGTTGCCGATCGAGGACGGATGCATGCCTTCGACATCCTTCAGCGGATGCACCGCCGCCTGCAGCGTCCTGATCGGGATATGGGCAGGGACCGGCCGCTGAATGATGATGCCGGTGACGCGCGGATCGGCATTCAGGCCGTGGATCGCCGCTTCCAGCTCTCCGGCGGTGATGGTGGCGGGAAAGCGCCTTTCCTCGAAATCGATGCCGGCCAATTCTGCCTTGGCGCGCTGGTTGCGCACATAGACATCCACCGCCGCGGTGTCGCCGACGGTGATCGAGATCAGCTTGGGCGCAAAACCTTCGGCTTTGGCAATCGCCGCGTCCTCGCGGACAGTTGCGATGATGCGCTGGGCAACCGGGCCGCCCTTGAGATAACGGCTATCTTCGGACAGGGGCATGGGTGAACTCTTTTGCTCTGAGTGTTGCCGCCGACATAGCAAAAGAACATCGGCAAGGGCAGCACGAAAGCGAACCGTCATGCCTCTTGCGCGACGTACCGACGAAAGCGTTTTTTGTTATGGATCAGACGCCGATCAAAACGGAAAGGGCAGCGCGGTTTCCCGTGCTGCCCTTCCTGACTGGCCGCATCCCCATACGACCCGTCCCCCGTTGTCCCTAAACTGGCCTGCAAAAGCAGATTGCATTGCCGGCCAAGTGATTCGCAAGACCTATCATATCACTTCGACCGTGGTTCCGACATTGACCCGTTCATAGAGGTCGACCACGTCCTCGTTGCGCATGCGAATGCAACCCGACGACACTGCGCCGCCGATCGTCCACGGCTGGTTGGTGCCGTGGATACGGTATTCGGTCGTGCCGAGATAGAGCGCGCGGGCGCCGAGTGGGTTCTCCATGCCTCCGGCCAGATAGGTCGGCAGATAGCGACCCTTGGCGGCTTCGCGCTTGATCATCTGCGCCGGCGGGCGCCAGTCCGGCCATTCGCGCTTGTTGGTGATCTTGTGCGTGCCCGACCATTCGAAGCCCGGCTTGCCGGTGCCGACCCCATAGCGCCGCGCCTTGCCGTCCTTCTCGACCAGGAAGAGGAAATTCTGCGTGGTGTCGATGACGATTGTGCCAGGCTTCTGCGGGCCGTCATAGTCGACTTCCTGCGGCAGGAAGATCGGGTTGATCTGCGGGCGCATGGCCATACGTTTCGCGGGTGGCTGCACCGCTGCCGTCTGCACCCGGTCGGGCTGTTGCGTAGCGCGCAGTCGCGGCTGCTGCTGCACGATCTGACGGTTTTGTCGCACGATACCGGGCGCATGGCCGAGCTGCAGCACCCAAGGGGCGGAAAGGTCGGGGCTCACCATCACCGGAGGCCTGTCGGCATAGCGGTCACCGGCAGTTGAGGGCGCGACGCCGGCGGCAAACACAGCCATGGCGCCGAGCATGGGGAACAGAATTGTCTTCATCGGAGCGCACCTTGATCGTCTGATACAAACGGGTGGAAACGTCCTCCCGGTTCGGCGATCATTGGCGTGCAAGCAGCAACCGAAACATGAATCGGAATGCGTAAAATGCGCAAGTGTCAGTAAACCTTTTGGTGTGGTTACCGCCGGGTTCAGGAATCTGGTAAAGCCGCAGTAAATGCAGCGCAAAAGCATATTAACGAACGGATTTTTGCCTATGAACAAGGAAAACACCGGCCTGCTCGCCGGTCCCGACGGTGTCGCGCGCTGCTTCTGGCACGGCAATCTGCCTGATTACCTGCACTACCACGACCATGAGTGGGGACGGCCGGTCGCCGATGACCGCAGGCTGTTCGAAAAGATCTGCCTCGAAGGTTTTCAGTCGGGCCTGTCGTGGCTGACCATCCTGCGCAAGCGGGAGAATTTCCGCGAGGCCTTCGCCAATTTCGAATTCGACAAGGTCGCCGCCTTCACCGACAAGGATGTCGAGCGCCTGCTTGGCAATGCCGGCATCATCCGCCATCGCGGCAAGATCGTCTCGACAATCAACAACGCCAAGCGCGCCCGCGAAATGGTGGATGAATTCGGCTCGCTGGCCGCTTGGTTCTGGAAGTTCGAACCCGGCAAGGATGAGCGGCCCGTGATCGTCGATCTCGCGCATCTGCGCGCCAACCCGACCACGGCCGTCTCGGTGCGAATTTCAAAGGAGCTGAAGAAGCGCGGCTGGAGCTTCGTCGGCCCGACCACGGTCTACGCCTTCATGCAGGCGATGGGTCTGGTCAACGACCACCTCGAGGGCTGTGTCTGCCGCAAAGAGGTTGAGAAGCAGCGGAAGGCGTTCAAAAGACCGAAATAGGGCTCCCCACCTCCCCCTTGTGGGGAGGTCGCGCAGAAGGCGCGGGTGGGGGTAACTTCAGGTGCCGTTGGCGCTGGCCAGCACCAGGCCGGCGACGATCGCCACCACCGTGGCCACTGTCGGATAGATCACCAGCAGGCCGGTCATCAACGCGTCGCGCATGGATGGACCCTTGCCGGCGTCGGCGGCTACTTCGAACGGACCGGCAGCCTGGCTGACCATTTTCGGAGCGTGGCTGTCGGCAGGGCGCAAGCGTGCGGGCAATTCGCCTGCATCGCTGCCGATGGTATGGAATCTTGCTGTGCTGGTCATCGCCGCGAACCCCTCATTTCGGCGCGTTTATCCCTTGCGATTGTGTCGGCACGATGCCGCGCTCATGGCGGGATTGTTTCACTTTCGGTGCGGTTTGTTTCAGGGTGCTTCGGTTCCGCTTCTCTCGGCAGGGAGAGGCAAGGCTGCAAACCCTTGCCGCACAAAGCTGCATCGGTTAGGACACGCGCGCTGCGGAAATAGGAAATTTCCTATCGCACAGCGCCACGAAACACCGAGTACCCATCTCATGGCCGATAAATCGGAAAAGACGAAAGCGCGACTGCCGCGCGGTTTTGCCGACCGCAGCGCCGAGGACATCCGCGCCGTCGAGAAGATGATGGCGACGATCCGCTCGGTCTATGAACTCTATGGCTTCGAACCGGCCGACCAGCCGTTGATCGAATACACGGATGCGCTCGGAAAATTCCTGCCCGACCAGGACCGGCCCAACGAAGGCGTGTTCTCCTTCCAGGATGACGACGACCAGTGGCTGTCGCTGCGCTATGACCTGACCGCGCCGACGGCGCGCTTTGTCGCCGAGAATTACGAGCGCCTGCCAAAACCCTATCGCAGCTATCGCTCCGGCTGGGTGTTCCGCAACGAGAAGCCGGGTCCTGGCCGCTTCCGCCAGTTCATGCAGTTCGACGCCGACACGATCGGCACGCCGGGCGTGGCCGCCGACGCCGAGATGGCGATGATGATGGCCGACGTGATGGAAGCGCTCGGCATCAAGCGCGGCGACTACGTCATCCGCGTCAACAACCGCAAGGTTCTGGACGGCGTTCTGGAGGCGATTGGTCTTGGCGGCGATCAGAATGCCGGCCGCCGGCTGACGGTGCTGCGGGCGATCGACAAGCTGGACAAGCTCGGGCCGGAAGGCGTGAGGCTTCTGCTTGGGCCGGGGCGCTGGGATGGCGGCAAGGAAGGCGAAGGCGACTTCGCCAAGGGCGCCGGGTTGAACAACGGGCAAGCCGAGGCAGTCCTTCTCGCGACGGCGAGGAATACACAGGCCGGCCAGGATTCCATGGTCAGTTCGAACGCGACCTACCAGGAAGGCGTCGGCGAACTCTCGACGATTGAAGCCTTGGTCAGAGCGGCCGGGTATGGCGAGGACCGTATTGCCATGGACCGTTCCGTCGTGCGCGGCCTCGAATATTACACAGGCCCAGTCTTCGAGGCCGAGCTGTTGGCTGAAATCCCCAATGAGGACGGCCAGATCGTGCGCTTCGGCTCGGTCGGCGGCGGCGGCCGTTATGATGGCCTCGTCTCGCGCTTTCGCGGCGAGCCGGTGCCGGCGACCGGTTTCTCCATCGGCGTCTCCAGACTGATGACCGCGCTGAAGAACCTCGGCAAGCTCGACGCCTCGGACGTGATTGCGCCGGTCGTCGTGCTGGTGATGGACAAGGATACCGACAGCCTCGGCCGCTACCAGAAGATGGTTTCGGAGCTGCGTGCCGCTGGCATCCGCTCGGAAATGTATCTCGGCGGCGCCGGCATGAAGGCGCAGCTGAAATACGCCGACCGCCGCGGCTGCCCGGTCGCAATCATCCAGGGGGGCGACGAACGCGCCAAGGGCGAGCTGCAGATCAAGGACCTGATCGAAGGCGCGCGCATGTCGGCCGAGATCACAGACAACGCCGAATGGCGCGCCGCCCGTCCGGCGCAGGTGACGGTGGCGGAGGGCGAACTGGTCGCCGAGGTGAAGAAGATTTTGGCGGCGCAGGCTGCCGATCGCGCGAAAGGTGGCGCTTGAACACCCCCCTCTGGCCTGCCGGCCATCTCAGGCCAGAGGGGGGTGCCTCGCGCCCATCCGATCGATGACCTCCCGCTACCCCGCCATCGCAGCCGACATCACCAACCTCTTCGCCTCCCGCGACACGCATGCGGTCGAGGTCGCGGTGCTGCAGCCGGCCGACCCGTTCCTCGACATGGCCGGCGAGGATCTGCGCCGCCGTATCTTTCTGACGGAAAGCGAGACGGGGCAGACACTGTGCCTGCGGCCTGAATTCACCATTCCGGTCTGTCTCGACCACATAAATTCGCAGGCCGGGACGCCGCGCCGCTATTCCTATCTCGGCGAGGTCTTTCGCCAGCGACGCGAGGGCGGCAACGAGTTCTTCCAGGCCGGTATCGAGGACCTCGGCGACCGCGACACCGCTGAAGCCGATGCCCGCTCGCTGGCCGACGCGCATGCGCTGCTGGCCTTGGTGCTGCCCGGCCAGGCGCTGGCGATCACGCTCGGCGACCAGACCATTTTCGAGGCTGTGCTGGCTTCGCTTGGCCTGCCGCGCGGCTGGCGCATGCGTCTTGCCCGCGCCTTCGGCTCGGCGCCGATGCTTGAGGCGGCACTCGCCGATCTCGCCAATCCGCCACGCAACGGTCAGCTCTCCGGCCCGGTCGCCGCCCTCGTTCTCGACGGTGATCTGGACGGACTTTCGGCTTACATCGCCGGCGGCATGGAAGAGGCGGGGCTGTCGGCATCCGCCGGCCGCCCGCCATCCGACATTGCACGGCGGCTGATCGAAAAGGCCGAACTGCGCAGCGTGCGGCTGTCGAACGAGGCCTTCGCGGCGCTGAAGGGTTTTCTGGCGATCGACGTGCCGCTCGATGGCGCGGCCGAGGCGCTGGCCTCCTTCGCCAGCGCTGCCGGGCTTTCGCTCGATAGCGCGCTGGAGAAGTTCGCCGCCCGCGCCAGGGCGATCGAGGCGCATGGCCTGCCGGCCGGAAACATCCGTTACGATGCCGCCTTCGGCCGTCCGCTCGATTACTACACCGGCCTGGTTTTCGAAATCGCGGCTGACAATGGCGACCGGCCGTTGGCCGGTGGCGGACGCTACGACCGACTGCTGACCTTGCTTGGCGCGAAGACGCCGATCCCCGGCGTCGGCTTTTCCGTCTGGCTCGACCGCATCGAGGCGTTGCGGGAGACGGCGCCATGATCACGCTTGCGATCCCGTCTAAAGGCCGCCTGAAAGAGCAGGCGCTGGAAATACTGGCCAAAGCCGGACTTGCCGTCAGCCTGCCCGGCGACGAACGCAAGTACCACGCCCGCGTCGAGGGCCTGGACAATGTCGAAGTGGTGTTCCTGTCGGCTTCCGAGATATCAGGCGAGATCGGCCAGGGCACGGTCGATCTCGGCATCACCGGCGAAGATCTGGTGCGAGAGAACCTCGCTGACTGGGAGACCCGCGCCGAAATCGTCGCCCGTCTCGGCTTTGGCAGTGCCGATGTCGTGGTTGCCGTGCCGGACATATGGCTCGACGTCGACACCATGGCCGACCTTGACGATGTCGCCGCCGATTTCCGCCAGCGCCACGGCAGGCGATTGCGCATCGCCACCAAATACTGGCGGCTGACCCAGCAATTCTTCTCGCAGAAGCACGGCATCCAGGTCTATCGCATCGTCGAGAGCCTCGGCGCTACGGAAGGCGCGCCGGCCGCTGGTCTGGCCGATGTCATCGTCGATATCACCACCACTGGCTCGACGCTGCGCGCCAACCATCTCAAGGTGCTGGGCGATGGCCTCGTCCTGCGATCGCAGGCCTGTCTCGTGGCCTCGAAGAAGACACGGGCGGCGGCGGACGAAGCGACCCTGCGCGACATTGCCGTGAAGATGGCGGCAGCGGCCGGATAGCGGCGGCCCTTCCCGCCCTCCACTATCCTTGGGGCGTCGAACCCGAGCCTAACAAGAACCCTGACGGCGGCCGGTCCGGCGATGTAGATGCCTTTGTGCCGGCAGCGTTTCATTGACTTGTGAGGGCAGTTATGCTACTAATTTGTCTATGGTGCTGATTTGCGCCAGTGACCCGCCGCCCAGGCGGGTTTTTGCGTTTTGATGCTTCGTCAGCAAGCGCGAGTCTCCGAAGCATCGTTGACCGGATCGGTGCCTCGACACGACTTTCGGCGGGATTTTCACCACGCCCACGGGCTGATAGGTTTGGCCAGTCCCGGGAGGAGAGAGCGATGCCAGTCAATCTCGACGAGCTGAAGAGCGCCACCAGTTTGCGCGGACGCGGGGCGCGCAATGGCGGTGTTTTCGTAGCACCTGTCGACGGCAAGGCGCATGTCTCGGGCGAGCGCAACGTGCCGCTGCTCGACATGACAATCCCGGCGCTGTTTTCCGACACGGTCAGCAAATACGGCACGCTCGATGCGGCCGTTTTCGTCGATCAGGACAAGCGCTTCACTTGGAGCGAACTGTCGGACACGGTCGACGCGCTGGCCGCCGGCTTCCTGGCGCTGGGGTTGGTGAAGGGCGATCGCGTCGGCATCTGGTCGCCCAACCGCTGGGAATGGCTGGTGACGCAGTTCGCCACCGCCCGCATCGGCCTGATCCTGGTCAACATCAACCCGGCCTACCGGCTGACCGAGCTCGACTACGCGCTGAACAAGGTTGGCTGCAAGGCGCTGATCACCGCGGCCAAGTTCAAGACCTCCGACTATCTCGGCATGATCGAGACACTGGCGCCGGAGATCGCGAAGGCCACGCCTGGCAAGCTCAAGGCGCAAAAGCTGCCGGCGCTGAAGATCGTCATCCGCATGGGCGACGAGAACTCACCCGGCATGTTCAATTTCGGTGATGTGCTGGCCATGGCCGGGCGCGACGAGCATGACAGCCTCGACCGCATCTCGGAGGGGCTGAGACCGGGCGAGGCCATCAACATCCAGTTCACCTCGGGCACGACAGGGGCGCCCAAGGGCGCGACGCTGACCCACAGCAACATCGTCAACAACGGCAATTTCGTCACTTCGGCGATCAAGCTCACCGTCGACGACCGGCTCTGCATCCCGGTGCCGCTCTATCACTGTTTCGGCATGTCGATGGGCACGATGGGCTGCGTCTCGAAGGGCGCGACCATGGTTTTCCCGGGCGAGGGGTTCGACCCCGGCGCCACGCTGAAGGCGGTGGCTCGGGAACGCTGCACCGGGCTCTATGGCGTGCCGACCATGTTCGTCGCACTCCTCGACCATCCGGACTTCCCGTCCTTCGATCTCTCCAGCTTGCGCACCGGCATCATGGCCGGCTCGCCATGCCCGATCGAGGTGATGAAGAAGGTGGTGTCGCTGATGCATATGGAGGAGGTGACCATCGCCTATGGCATGACCGAGACCAGCCCGGTCTCGTTCCAGAGCGGCGTCGACGATCCGCTGGAAAAGCGCGTCTCGACGGTCGGGCGCGTCCATCCCCATGTCGAGGTCAAGGCGGTCGATCCCGATGGTGCCACCGTCGCCGTCGGCGCGCCGGGCGAGCTTTGCACACGTGGGTATTCCGTGATGAAGGGTTACTGGGAAGACGACGAGAAGACCCGCGAGGCGATCGACAGCGACGGCTGGATGCACACTGGCGACCTCGCTACCATCGACGCCGAGGGCTATTGCAACATCGTCGGCCGGGTCAAGGACATGGTCATCCGCGGCGGCGAGAACGTCTACCCGCGCGAGGTCGAGGAATTCCTCTACCGCCATCCCAAGGTCAAGGAAGTGCAGGTGTTCGGCATTCCCGACGCCAAATATGGCGAGGAGCTGTGCGCCTGGATCGTGCTCAAGCCCGGCCAGATCGTCACCGAACAGGAAATCAAAAACTTCTGCGCCGGCCAGATCGCCCACTACAAGATCCCCCGCTACATCCGCTTCCGCTCCGAATTGCCGATGACGGTGACCGGCAAGCCGCAGAAATTCCTGATGCGCAATGCGATGATCGAGGAACTGGGATTGGTGACGCAGAAGACGGCGTGAGTATAGGCTTTCCGCAAGGTTCGCAGAAACGCACAGGGCCTGAATGAGTGGTTTCGCGCGATCGGTGACTTCTTATGCGATGCCGTTGGCCGCCTTGGTAATGGCTGTCGCAGTCAGAGCCAGCGGGCTGTCGGTAGACGAAGGATCGCCGAGCGTCAGGATCCTCGTCGGAGCGCTTTCGAGTGCGATCATGTTTATCACCATTTTCGTGGTGCTCGACCACGCCGAAGCGGTAGCTCGGCGTGTAGGGGAGCCTTACGGTACGTTGGTGCTGACTTTTGCCGTGACGGCAATCGAGGTGTCGATCATCGTTTCCATGATGCTGCATGGAGAGAACAACCCTACGCTTGCACGCGAGTCCGTCTTCTCGACGGTGATGATTACATCTACCGGCGTTGTCGGCACGTGTCTCACGCTTGGCGGCTGGCGCCATCGCAAGCAGGCAATCGTTCGACAAGGGACCAGCGCATATCTGGCGGTTCTGGCCGCGCTGACCGTCATGACGCTTATCCTGCCGACCTACACACGAACTACGGGTCCTGGCACATTTTCAGCAGCTCAACTTGGTTTCGTGAGCGTGCTTTCGGTGCTGCTTTATGCAAGTTTTGTGTTCGCGCAGACTGTCCGGCACCGAGACGACTTTGTCGAAGGGCAGGCGCACGGCGTTTCGCTGCGGACTGCCCCTCACGAAAGCATCTCTGCCAGCACTCTGCTCCTGTTAATCGGGCTGATTGGCATTGTCATGCTCGCCGAGCAAGTCGCCGCAAGTGTTGAAAATACGCTCGTTACCTACGAGGTGACCCAAGCTGACGCTATCGTGGGGGCATTGATCGCGGGGCTGGTTTTGATGCCTGAGGCCATCTCGGCGGTTCGCGCTTCCCTCAACAATGAGCTGCAGCGCGGTTTGAATGTCGCGATGGGTTCGGCTTGCGCTACAATTGGTTTGACAATACCGGCGGTCGCAGCCGCCAGCCTGCTGACGGGAAGAGGGTTAACCCTGGGGCTTCCAGCGACTGACACAGTGCTTTTGATTTTAGCGCTCTTCATATGCAACGTGAGCTTTAGTACTGAAAGAACAACATTCTTGACGGGTACGGTTCATATCGTGGTATTTTTTACTTATTTATTTCTTATATTTGTACCGTGAAAGATTTGGTTCGAGCGGGCAACTACTGCCACGTATGAGGCGGCCGCTATTGGTGACGCAGAAGACAGCGTGAGGGGGCAGGGGGCGACATCCTTCATTGCCTCACGCCTCGTATTTGAGGTGATCGATGAAGGCGCGCAGCTTCGGCAGGATCTGGCGTTTGCCGGGATGGTAGAGGAAAACGCCCGGCGTCGTGGCGGCGACGCCGTCCAGCACCGATTTGAGTTTTCCCTGTTCTATGGGGCCTGCGGCGACGGGACGAGGCGTCTGGGCCAGCCCGATGCCCTGTATCGCCGCACCGAGCAACGTCGGATAGTCGTGCGCGATCAGCGGCCCTGAGACCATCGCCTCGATTGCCTCGTTGCCGTCGACGAACGACCAGGGCGCAAGGGCGCCGTTCGAGCGGCGCAATCGCAGGCAGGCGTGGTGGCGCAAGTCGTCCACACGCTCGGGGCGGCCGTGGCGTTCGAGATAGTCCGGGCTGCCGACGACCACGAACGGGAACGATGGCGTCAGTCGCACGGCGACCATGTCGGGCGCGATGAACTGGCCGAGGCGGATGCCGGCATCGAACCCGCCGGTCGCGAGATCGACCATCTCGTCGCTCGCGGCGATCTCCAGTTCGATCTCGGGATAGGCCCGGCAGAAGGACGCGATCATCGGCTCCAGGATCAGCGGCACGACGGCGCGGGGTACGGAGAGGCGCAGCAACCCGGTCGGCCGTTGGCCAAGGTCGCGTACGGCTTCGCCTGCCGCGACGAGTTCCTCGAAGGCAGGGCCCGCACGGTCCAGGAACCGCTGACCGGCCTCGGTCAAACCGACGCTTCGGGTCGTGCGGACGAACAGCGCCGCACCCATGCGGGCTTCCAGCGTGCGCACCGCCTGGCTCACAGCGGATGGCGTCACCCCGAGATCGGCTGCGGCACGGCGGAAATTGCGGCGCCTGGCGACGGCCAGGAAAGCCTCGATCCCCTCCAGCGCACCGTGTCGGACTGTGTAGTTCTGCTTCATGGGCTGTGATGATTACACCGCCTAGTCGAACTATGAAAGCTGGCCTAGAGGTAATCGACTGGCTGGGAGGCTGCGTGAACCAGCTGCTGACAGGAGGCCAAATGCCCACCGAAATGCTGTTCCAAATCCATCTCGTTCTCGGCTATGTCGCATGGCTGCTTTGCTTCGGCGCATACGGGTTGCCGTGGCTGAGCTCAATGGACCGGGTCGCGGCGCAGCGCGCCATCGCCACGCTGCACAGCTTCCGCTTCTTCGGCCTCGTGTTCATCCTGCCGGGCGTCGTAAGCCCCGATCTGCCGGCCGGTTTCGCCGTGTTCGCCGCCTATGGCGATTTCGCGACAGGGGTGCTGGCGATGCTGGCGCTGCTCACGGTGAGGCTACCGCAGCTCTTCTGGCCGCTTGTCGTCGCCTTCAACCTAGTCGGAATGGCCGACCTCGTCGTCGATTATTACCACGCTATACAGGTCGGCCTCCCTGCACATGCGGAGCAGCTGGGCGCCGCCTACGCGATCCCGATCATCTATGTGCCGCTGCTGATGATCACGCACATCGCCGCATTCTATTTTCTGGCGCGCCCTCACCAAAACGCGACTCGAGCCATTGCAGAAGATGCGAATGCTTCCTAACCGTGGCGAACGCCGTGCCTTTCAGCTGTGATGCCGGATGTATCGCGCTCGTCAGGCAAGTCGGGCGCGCTTCAAGTCGGGCTGCTTATGGCCGATTGGTCAGCTCCTGCTCCAGATCGACCAGTTCCTTGCCGCCAGCCATCAGATTGAGCAACTGGTCGCGATCAATCTCGCTTTTTGCGTAAGTGCCAGTGCTTTTGCCGCGCTTCAACAAGGTGAAGCGATCGCCAACCACATAGGCGTGATGAACGTTGTGGGAAATGAAGATGACACCGATGCCGCGCGCCTTCGACTGCACGACAAGCTTCAGAACCACGGATGCCTGATGGACTCCCAGCGCCGATGTCGGCTCATCCAGGATCAGAACCTTGGCGCCGAAATAAACGGCGCGGGCGATGGCCAGGCACTGACGCTCGCCACCTGAAAGCGTGCCCACGGGTTGTTCGGGATCGCGCAGCTGGATTCCCATCGCCGACATCTCGTCATACGCCGTGCGGTTCGCGAACTCGTTGTCAAACTGCCGGATCGGTCCGAACTTGCGCATCGGCTCGCGCCCGAGAAAAAAGTTTCGCGACACGCTCATCAGCGGCACCAGGGCGAGGTCCTGGTAGACGGTGGCAATGCCGCTGTTGCGTGTATCGGCCGGTGAGGCAAACCTTGCGGGCTTGCCCTGCACGCGGATCTCACCTTCGTCGGGTGTATAGACGCCGGACAGCGTCTTGATCAGCGTCGACTTGCCGGCGCCATTGTCGCCAAGCAGACAATGCACCTCGCCGAGACATACATCGAAAGATACGTCCTTCAGCGCAACGACCGAGCCAAAATACTTGCTGACCGATTTCAGTTCGACATAGGGCTCGGCCATCACCGGCTCCTCATGGCGCGGTTGCGCACGTAGCTGTTGAACAGCACCGCGATGACCATCATGGCACCCATGAACAGCTTGAACCAGTCTGTGTCGATGCCGGTGTAGAAGATGCCCATTTGCACCACGCCGAAGATCAACGCCCCGAACATGGCGCCTATGGCCGATCCGTAGCCGCCGGTAAGCAGCGTGCCGCCGATGACGACGGCAATGATGGCCTCGAATTCCTTTTGGGTTCCGCGTAGCGTGTCGGCCGAGCCCGTGACCAGAACCTGGATCGCCGCAAAGAGCGCGGCCGCCATCGCCGTCATGACGAACAGGGTGATCTTGGTGCGTGCAACCGGCACGCCGAGGTTGCGCGCGGCATTGGCTTCACCTCCCGCGGCGAAGATCCAGTTGCCGAAGCGGCTGCGGGTCAGCAACCAGGTACAGGCCAAGGTCAAGACGATCCACCAGACGATGGACACCGGAATGCCGGAGATCGACGGCAGGCCGTCCGCGCGTTTGCCGATCAGGCCGATGTCCGAAAGCCAGGCGATGGGGCCGGAGAATACCTGTCCCGAGAACAGGCTGTTGAGGGGATCGTTCAGAGCCAGTTCGTGCACGCCTGAAACCTGCGTTCGCCCGGATATGCCGCGCGTGAGGCCGAGCGTCAGGCCGCGCAGCATGAACAGGCTTCCGAGCGTCACGATGAAGGAGGGCAATCCGGTTCTGACCACGGCGAGCCCGTTGAGCGCGCCGATGCAGCCGCAAACAGCAAAGCAAAACAGCAGGGAAAGCCAGATCGGCCAGCCCCAGAACACCGAAGGGATGGCGATCAGGATGCCGGCAAACCCGATCATCGAGCCGACCGACAGGTCGAACTCACCCGCGATCATCAAAAGCGCCACGGGAGCGGCGAGAATGCCAAGCTGGGCGGAGACTTCAAGGAAATTGATGATCCCCTTGGCGCTGAAAAGCCCGGTATTTCCCGCCGTGATGGCGAAAAACACAAAGACCAGAACAGTTCCGGCCGCCGCGCCAAGTTCCGGCCTGCTCATAAGACGGCTCAGGCGGGAGACGGAGCGGACCCGCTCGTCGCGAAGCTCTGCGGTCATTGATGCACTACCTTCGTCGGTGAGAGCGGCCGGGCTGATGTGATGCCCGGCCGCGAGCCGTCAACGCTTGCCCAGTTTTGCCAGTTCGATGACCGAGGCGGCGGTATCCTTGGTGACGAAGCCGGGACCTGTCGGATAATCGGCGATCGGCGCGATCTTATACTTCTTCCAAAGATCGAACATGGCGACCGGGATATAGCCCATGGCATATTGCTGGGCATCGATACCCCACTCCATTTTGCCGGCAACTACGGCCTGCAGGATCGTGGGAGAAAGGTCGAATGTGCCGGTTTTCACCTTGCCGGCGAGGCCCATTTCATCGAGTGCGGCCAGCGTCGGCTCGGCACCGCTGGCGCCGACTGCAAGAACGAACTGCGTGTCCCCATGAGCGGTCATGTAGGCGGTCACTCGGTTTTTCATTTCGGTCGGGTCGATGACGCCGTTCATCACCGGAACATCGACACCGAGACCTTTGGCAAAACCGGCACAGCGGTCATCGAGGCTCGAATTGCCTACTTCATGGTTGGCGCAGACCGCTTTGTTGATGCCGAGCGCCTTGATGCGCTCGCCGGCCATGACGCCCGCCTGGAATTCGTCCTGGCCCATGAACAGCAGGCCGCCAAGGTCATGCGTCAGTTTGGAGCCGCCGGAATCGATGACGATCACCGGAATGCCGGCGGCAATGGCATTCTTGACCGGTGCCGAGAGAGCTGCCGCGTCGGGGATCGAAACAACCATGCCGTCGGGCTTCGAGGCCGCGATGGCGTCGATCATCTGCCCCATCTTGGCCATGTCGAATGTTTCGGGCGCCAGATATTCAGCCTTGACCCCAAGCGTCTTGGCTGCGTCGTCCATGCCGTTCTTCACGACCGACCAATAGGGGTCGCCGCTCTGGCCATGCGTCACAAACACCACGCGCGTTTCGTCGGCGGCCGCAAGGCTCGTGGCCGCCGTCATCATTGTAATGCCGGCCAGCAGGCCGAGCGCAGGCTTTATTAATTTCGCAAGCGAAAACATAATAACCTCCTGTTTGTTTTCCGCCGCCGCAATTACGGTCGGCAGTCCAGTTGCCCCTTCAGTCCAGTCTCATTCATCAGCACTGGTTCCCTGGAGGCCGCATCGCGGCCTCGATCATTTCAAGACTGTAAATCCGGCCTCGCTGGCCATGCGCGACAGATTTTGGAATCCCATTGTCGCATAGATCAGCGGGTTGGCCTTGTTTGGATCCTGCTCGGCCTCGACGACCAGCCAGCCGCTGTAGCCGCTGTCCGCAAGCACCCGCAAAATGGCCGGATAATCGATGAACCCGTCGCCGGGGACCGTGAAGATCCCTTCCATGACCGCGCCCATGAAACTCATGTCCTCGGCGCGGGCACGATCAAGGACGGACTTGCGCGCGTCCTTGCAATGCACATGCACGACGCGTTTGACATGCGCCTTGACCAAAGCCAGCGGGTCGCCGCCTGAAAATATCGAATGGCCGGTGTCGTAGAGAAGGCCGACCGCCTCGCCGGTGTGCCGCATCAGCAAGCCCACCTCGGCATCGGTCTCGACGATGGTCCCCATATGATGATGGAAGGCCATGCGCACACCGAAATCCGCCATCCTCTCGGCCAGCGCGGTCAGTTTTCTGCCATAGGCCGGCCATTCCTCCGGGCCGAGGGCCGGGCGCTGCGAGATCGGCCCCCAAATGGCATTGTGGCGCCCCCGCGACGTGTCGGCATAGACGACGTGGGTCGAGCCCATATCCTTCAGAAGCTGGAGATGCGGCGTGATCGCATCCATTTCCGCACCGACTTCCTTCTCGTCGCAGCGGCCATCATACCAACCGGAAATCACAGCAAGGCCGTGCCGCGCCATGATAGGCCTCAGTTCAGCCGATTGGCGCGGAAACTTTCCGCCTAGCTCGGTGCCGGAATAGCCGGCCTGCTTGGTTTCGCGAAGACAGACCTCGAGCGGAGTGTCGCCACCCAGTTCCGGCACGTCATCGTTGGTCCAGGTGATCGGATTGATGCCTATGCGAACCTTCACGGGCGAACTCCTGATTGCTTGAGCTGGCCAAGGTGGTGCCGCGCGAGGCCGGCCAGCAGCATCATATCGCGACGCGCGTGTTCGGCCGTGTTGCGCACGGGCGTTCGTTCGACGATCGCCGACCAGAAACCTTTCAGTTCTTCGACGAACGCCTCTTCGTAGCCGCTTCGAATCTCCCGGCTGGAGAGGGTGTGGCCGTCGCTTGCCCGCAGGCTCAGCCGCGTCGGCTGGTGATTGAGGTAGGGCGAGGGGAAATCCAGCTCGAGCGCGGCATCATCGAAGTAAAGCGTGATGCGCTCGCGGTAGTCGGCGAGCCCCGGAACGGCCAGATGCGCCATGCTCCACAGCGCCTGGCCGCCGAGCAGCCGCACGGCGCCCTGGCCGCCTTCTCCCCTCGCGAAAAGCGAGGCGCCGACAATCTCGCCATCCGCGACGCCGAGCGCATCGAGCAGCCCATGCACGGCGTTCACATCGTGCACGAGCGCCGAACAGTAGGCGCCGACAAAGCCACGAAACGCGTCGGGATCGTCCAATCCGGGCACCGCGCGGTTCACCTGCTCGCGCTGCCTGGCTTCGGTCAAGGCAGCCAACCCCGCCGCGACGTCGTCACCCCGGCATGTCGAATGGTGCCGCACGAACGGCCACGCATCGGGATCGCTGACCTCAACCGAAATGTAGCGAAGCGTTTGCGATGTGCCCGGCAGCATTTTCAATGCCGCCTCGTAGCTCGGATCGAAACGCTTCATGTAGCCGACCTGAAGCACCAGCCCGGCGCGATCCCTGGCAGAGATCAGGTCGTCGATATCACCGGGACTATAGCAAAGCGGCTTTTCGCAGAAGACATGCAGCCCTCTGGCGAGGGCGGCGAGAGCCTGTTCCCAGTGCAACGCATCCGGCGAGGCGATGACCACGGCGTCGAGCGGCATGGCGAGAAGCTGGTCTAGATCGGCGAATGTCTCGAGGCCGAACTCGTCGCCGACAAAGTCGCGGACTTTGCGCGAAGGATCATAGACGCCGAGGATCTCGAACTGCCGGTGCAATCTGAGCAGATTGGGAATGTGCTCGACCTGCGCGACACCGCCCGCACCGATCACACCCACTTTTATGCTTTGCATCGGTCAGCCCATCTGAACCTGATCGCATTTTTCTTGAGCCTAAGGCTGCTTTGGTTCCATTGTTAGAACCAGATCGTCCTGATTTTTTGGAACCACAATGAAGACCAGTTTTCCGATCGACGGCATTGCACTGGACCGCGACAGTCCCGTCAATTTGCATCGGCAGCTCTATGTCCAGTTGCGCGACCTGATCGAGCATCGCGTGTTGCCGAGCGGCCACGCGCTGCCCTCGACACGGGTCATGGCGCGGGATTTGCACGTTGGCCGAAACACCGTGATTGCCGCTTGCGACCAACTGGCGCTGGAAGGCTACCTGGCCATACGGCCGCGCAGGCCCTCCGTGGTGATGGATCTGCCGACCAGGTCGGCGGTGCAGGAACATGTCTCGTCAGCGGACGAGAACCCGATATCCTTGCGTGGGCAGACCATGCTCGCCCAACCCTACCATCATGGCCGGCCCGGCATGCTGGCATTTCACCCCGGCATGCCCGACCCCGATAACTTTCCTTTCAACACCTGGTCGAAGCTGCTCAGTCGCCGTGCAAAATTTGCGCATATCGACCTTTTCGGAACCTATCACGTGAAGGGCTATCCTCCGCTTTGCGAAGCCATAGCTCGCTATCTCACGGCCTCGCGCGGCGTGAAGTGCAGCCCCGAGCAGATCGTCGTGACCAATGGTGCCCAGTCGGCGTTCGATCTTCTTGCTCGGCTGCTGATCGATGAAGGCGACACGGTATGGATGGAGGAGCCAGGATACTACGGTGCGGGTTCGGCCTTCGTCTCGGCGGGAGCGAAGCTGGCCCCGCTGCGGGTGAGCAATGCAGGGTGGGACCTTGATCCACCGCCTGTCATTCCGCGCATGATTTTTGTGACGCCCTCCTGTCATCACCCGCTCGGAATAACCATGCCGATGGAACAGCGGCTCAACCTCCTGCACATGGCCGAGACCTGGCGCTCATGGATCATCGAGGACGACTATGACGGCGAGTACCGTTTTCAAGGACAGCCGATTCCCGCGCTGCAGGGCATCGGCGCGTCAAATCGCGTGGTCTATGTCGGCACCTTCGCGAAGATACTGTTTCCAGCCATGCGCCTCGGCTTTCTGGTGGCGCCGAAGGCCATCGACCCTACGATCGTATCGGCGATGAGCGTGACCGGCCAGTTTGCACCATTGCTTACCCAGGCAGCTCTGGCCGACTTCATGAACGAGGGCCACTTCACCCGCCATCTCAGGCGCATGCGGCGTCTCTATGCTGACAGGCGGCAATTCTTCCTGGAAAGCTCACAGAGACATCTCGGAGAATGGCTGGATTTCCACGCCACCGAGTCCGGGATCCAGGTTGTCGGCATTTTCCGCGAGGGATGTGACGACACCTCGATTGCCGAGGCGGCGCTCCAGCACGGGATCAATGTGTCGGCCTTGTCGATTCAGTACCGTCACGGCACGAAACAGAACGGCCTTGTCATGGGCTTTGCAGCTGCTGATGCGCAGACAACCGAAAAGACCATGCAGAAATTTCGGACCGTGCTGAAAACCTGTTTCCCAAAAAGCACCTGATCTTGGCCAAAATGCCGAGATTGATCATGCCTTGAGGCCGAGCTGTTGGTGAGGATCCGACGCGTCCATCGCCAACAAAAAGGCGCGGACGATGCCCGCGCCTTTTGTATTCAACCTTCCGAAGCTCAGTCCTTCTCGAAGACACGCGCCTTGGCGACGACGCCGGCGATGGCGCCGCCGATCAACGGTGCAACGATGAACAGCCAGAGCTGGCCGATCGCGGCAGTGCCGGAAAACAGCGCCGGGCCGATCGAACGGGCCGGGTTGAGCGACGTGCCGGTCACCGGGATGATGGCGAAGTGCAACCCTGCCAGGGTCAGGCCGATGACCAGCCCGGCGAACGCCGTCGAGTGCTTTTCAGCCGTGACGCCGAGGATTACGGTGACGAAGGTGAAGGTGCCGATCACTTCCCACAGGAACGCCGAGCTGACGCCCCATTTGGCCACGTCCCAGCCATTGGCGCCGAAGCCGCCGGTGTGTCCGCCAACCTGGCCGGAGACAATGATCCACAACGCCAGCGAGGCGATGATGGCGCCGACGACCTGCGCGATCCAGTAGGGGATGACGTCCTTGGCCGGCAGCCGGCCGGCAAGGAAGACGCCGAGCGTCACCGCCGGATTGAGATGCGCACCCGAAATGGGGCCGATCGCATAGGCCGCCGCAATCAGGCCGATGCCGAACGCCAGGCCGATGCCTTCCTGGCCGAGCGGCAGAGCGCCGCCGAAACCGCCCGTGACCACCGACGCCGTACCGATGAACACCAATAGAAATGTGCCTAGAACTTCCGCCAGATAAGTTTTCATTGCCCTCTCCTCGTAGCGATCCGCCGGTCCGCCTTTTCTGCGCCGCGAATCATGGCGCCAAGAGTATTCTCAACGGAAAAACTTGGGAAGCAGAGCGGTGCGCCACATGCCATGCTTGCGGTCGCCGGTCACGAATATTAGAGACCTTTCATCTATTGATCGATCTGCTGCCGCCGGCTTGAAGTATTTACTGGTTGGCTCGCTGGTCTCGGCTTGGGTTGCCGCGTCGTTGCCAGGCGGAAGCGGGGGTTCAATCCAGGCGCGAAAGGCTCTAAGAGCAGGCTGAGATCATGTGCTCGATTTGATGGAATGACGAATGCGACTGGGCGGACGGCTGGCTGCGGCCATCGAAGTGCTGGAAGACATCGGCCGGCGCCACCGGCCGGTGGCGGACGCGCTGAAGGACTGGGGCCTGTCGCATCGCTTCGCCGGCGGCGGTGACCGCGCGGCGATCGGCAACATCGTCTATGATGCCTTGCGCCACAAGCGGTCCGCCGGCTGGCTTTTGGACGAGGACATGCCGCGCGCCATCGGCTTCGGTGCCCTGCTTCTCGAATGGGGCCAGACCGCGCAATCGCTCAACGACGCCCTCGAAGGCGACAAGTTCGCACCGCCGCTGCTCACTGCCGCCGAGCTTCAGGCAATTGCCGAACGCCGGCTTGCCGATGCGCCGGGCGCGATACGAGCCGACATACCGGATTGGTGCGCGCCGCTTTTCGAGCGAGCCTTTGGCGCCACCTGGGTCGATGAGGGAGCGGCGCTTGCGACACGCCCGCCGCTCGACCTCAGGGTCAACACCTTGCAGTCCGATCGCGTCAAGGTGTTGGCCGAACTGTCGGGTACCGGCGCGAAACCCGCGGCAATCGCTCCGCAGGGTATCCGCATTCCGCCGATCGACGGCGACGGCAGGCATCCGAACGTCCAGGCTGAGCCGGCGTTCCAGAAAGGCTGGTTCGAGGTCCAGGACGAAGGCTCGCAGGTGGTGGCCGCCCTTGCCGGAGCCGAAGCCGGCATGCAGGTGCTGGATTTCTGCGCCGGCGCCGGCGGCAAGACGCTGGCGCTCTCGGCTTCTATGGGCAATACAGGCCAGATCTTTGCCCACGACGCCGAAAAGGCACGGCTGGCGCCGATCTTCGACCGCATCCGTCGCTCGGAAAACCGCAATATCCAGATCGTCACCAAACCGTCCGAACTCGCCCCGCTCGGCAACCACATGGACGTCGTGCTGGTGGATGCGCCTTGCACTGGCAGCGGCACCTGGCGGCGCCGTCCCGATGCCAAGTGGCGGCTGACGCAAAGACAGCTCGATGCCCGCAAGGGTGAGCAATCGGCGATCCTCGATGCGGCCAAGGCCTATGTCAGACCCGGCGGCCTGCTGGTCTACATCACTTGCTCGGTCTTCCCTGAGGAGAATTGCGAGCAGGTCGCGGCCTTCCGCGACCGCAACAGCGGATTTGTCCCGGTCGATCATCGCGCGCTCTGGGACGGCCGTTTTCCCGGCCACGCGGCAGCCGCACGCATCGGTGCCAAAGGGGACATCTCGTTGTCGCCGGCGCTAAGCGGCACCGACGGGTTTTACTTCTGTGCGTTGCGCAGGTCGGCCTGAACCTCATCGGAGATCGCCAATCCCTGGCGGATGCGAAACCCCTGCCGCCGGACGAGGCCGATTGTTGCAGTGCAGCAAAAGCATTTGCCTGCCGCCGGTGCCTCTGCAATAAGCTTATCCGCATAAAGGAAGGCAGCGGCCATGGCAGCAAAGATCGTACCCGCCCCCGACTATGACGACCGCGTCAGGACATCCTTCGCGCGTCAGAAAGCGATGGCCACGATCGGCGCCGAACTGACGCTGGTGACGCCCGGCATCATCGAGATCGAGATGCCCTATTCGGCCGCGCTCACCCAGCAGCACGGCTTTCTCCACGCCGGCGTCATTTCGATCGCGCTGGACTCGGCCTGCGGCTATGCGGCGTTTTCGCTGATGCCGGAAAACTCAGGCGTGCTGACGATCGAGTTCAAGGTCAATCTGCTGGCGCCGGGCCGAGGCGAGCGCTTCCTGTTCCGCGGCTCGGTGACCAAACCCGGCCGCACCATCATCGTCGCCGACGGCCAAGCCTATGCCTTCGCCGCCGATGGCGAGGCCAAGCTGATCGCCACGATGACCGGAACGATGATGACGGTGGTCGGGCGCGACGGCATAGAAGGCTGATCCGATGGGCAGCGTTGTGCGACTAGGCGGCAAGGACGTCCTCTTCGTCATGGCGGCGCAGGCCGAATACGGCCCGCACCTCAAGCGGCTGTTCACGCCATTGATGACGGGCGTCGGGCCGGTCGAGGCCGGCGTCAGGCTCGGCGCCGAACTCTCCTGGCTGAAGTCGCGGAAGGCGCTGCCGGACCTTGTCGTGTCGCTCGGCTCAGCCGGCAGCCGGACGCTGGAGCAGACGGAAATCTACCAGGCGGTCTCGGTCAGCTATCGCGATATCGACGCCTCGCCGCTCGGTTTCGAGAAAGGGGCGACGCCGTTTCTCGATCTGCCGGTGACCGTATCGTTGCCGTTCCGCATTCCTGGGATCAAGGAAGCGACGCTGTCGACCGGCGGCGCGATCGTCACCGGCGCGGCCTATGATGCGATCGCCGCCGACATGGTCGACATGGAAACCTTCGCTTGCCTGCGCGCCTGCCAGTTGTTCGATGTCCCGCTGATAGGACTGCGCGGCATTTCCGACGGCGCGGCTGATCTCAGGCACGTCGGCGACTGGACCGAATATCTGCACGTCATCGACGAGAAGCTGGCAGACGCCGTCACGCGCCTCGAACAGGCGATCGAGTTGGGCGCAATCGATTTCAGGGCTGCTGACGCGGCAGGTTCTTAGCGTTGCCGAACAGCACCCCGATCATCCTGAAGCGAACGGCATTGTCGCGGTTGACGTAGGTGATGGATCCCGGTTCATGGTGCAGGGTCCAGCGCCCTGTCACACCCGTGTCCCAGTCCGTGACATAGCTGTCATCGAGCATCCTCCAGCGCCCGCTGCGCGCCTCGCCATCATCGAGAAGCATGTGCGCGGCGCCTTCGTTCTCAAAATAGACGTAGGCCTCCTTGCCGTTTCGCTCCAGCACATGGGTCATGCCCGGAATGAGGATCGCAAGACTTTCCTTTTGCAGCGCCGTCATATTGTTCTCCTTGAGTGAATTCGGCGATTGCTTCGGCCATGGTCGCCACGTAAGGTTAGCGTATAGTCAAGCTACTTGACTATCTACAGGGTGAATTGAATTTGGTCAAGCATCTTGACAAAAAAACCGAAGCGCTGCCCGATCACATCGGCTGGCGACTATGGCAGGCAAGCCGTGCCTGGCAGGCCGAATTTGCCGCCGCGATGCGGTCCGCCGGTCACGGCTGGTTCACCGAAGCGCGCGCCGGATTGCTTGGACACATCGCCAGGGCAGGCATACGGCAGTCGGCATTGATCGAACGCTCGGCAATCTCCAAGCAGGCGGTCCAGCAACTGCTCGACGGCCTTGAGGCGGAAGGCATCGTCGAGCGTCTGCCTGATCCGCAAGATGGCCGCGGCAAGCTGGTGCGCCACACCCGCAAGGGACTGGATGCCTTGCGAGACGGCGATCGTATCAAGATGGAGATCGAGCGCCGCTATGTCAGTCGCATTGGCGAGGAGCGGTTCACGGCGCTGATGGGCGCTCTGCGGGCGCTCGCGGCCGGAGAAGCTGCTGCAACGGATGAAGACGCTGGCGCTGAAGGTGAAGTCGTGGAATCGAAGTGACAGCTAGGCCTCTCAACCCATTGCGCCGACTCGTTTCTTTCTCTAAACGCTCGCCATGAAAACAGCCAATCATCCCGACACCGTCCTGATTGTCGATTTCGGCAGCCAGTTTACCCAGCTCATCGCCCGCCGCATCCGCGAGGCCGGCGTGTTTTCCGAGATCGTGCCGTTCCAGTCGGCCGAAGCGGCATTCAAGCGCATCAATCCGAAAGCTGTCATCCTGTCCGGCGGCCCGGCTTCTACCGGCGATATCGGCAGCCCGCGCGCGCCGCAGATCGTCTTCGATGCCGGCGTGCCGGTGCTTGGCATCTGCTACGGCCAGATGGCCATGTGCGTGCAGATGGGCGGCGTCGCCGAAAGCTCCGACCATCGCGAGTTCGGCCGCGCCTTTGTCGAGATCGAAAAGGACAGCCCGCTGTTCGAGGGCCTCTGGGCCCCCGGCCAGCGCCACCAGGTGTGGATGAGCCATGGCGACCGTGTCATCTCCTTGCCCAAGGGGTTCGAAGTGTTCGGCAGGTCGGAAGGCTCGCCCTTCGCCATCTTCGGCAACGTCGAGCGCAAGATGTACGGCATCATGTTCCACCCCGAGGTGGTGCACACGCCGGACGGTGCCAGGTTGCTGCGGAACTTCGTCCACAACATCGCCGGCATCGAGGGCGACTGGACCATGCGCGCTTACCGCGAGCACGCCGTCGAGGCCATTCGCAAGCAGGTCGGCAAGGGCAAGGTCATCTGCGCGTTGTCGGGCGGCGTCGACTCCTCCGTCGCGGCGCTGTTGATCCACGAGGCGGTCGGCGACCAGCTGACCTGCATCCTTGTCGACCACGGCCTGATGCGCAAGGACGAGGCCGCCGGCGTCGTGGCGATGTTCCGCGAGCACTACAATTTGCCGCTCATTCTGGTGAACGCATCGGACCGTTTCATCGACGCCCTTGAAGGCGAGTCGGATCCCGAGAAAAAGCGCAAGACCATCGGCCGGCTGTTCATCGAGGTGTTCGAGGAGGAGGCCGAGAAACTCGGTGGCGCCGATTTCCTGGCGCAAGGCACGCTCTATCCCGACGTCATCGAAAGCGTCTCCTTCACCGGCGGCCCGTCGGTGACGATCAAGTCGCATCACAATGTCGGCGGCCTGCCGGCGCGCATGAACATGCAACTGGTCGAGCCCCTGCGCGAACTGTTCAAGGACGAGGTGAGGGCGCTCGGCAAGGAACTCGGCCTGCCCGAAAGCTTCATTGGCCGCCATCCTTTTCCCGGCCCCGGTCTCGCCATCCGCTGCCCGGGCGGCATCACCCGCGAAAAGCTGGAGATCCTGCGCGAGGCCGACGCCATCTATCTCGACGAGATCCGCAAGGCCGGCCTCTACGACGCCATCTGGCAGGCCTTCGCCGTGTTGCTGCCGGTGCAGACCGTCGGCGTGATGGGCGACGGCCGCACCTACGAATTCGTCTGCGCACTGCGCGCCGTCACCTCCGTCGACGGCATGACGGCGGATTTCTACCACTACGACATGGCCTTCCTCGGCGCCGCCGCCACCCGCATCATCAACGAAGTCCGCGGCATCAACCGCGTCGTCTACGACGTCACCTCAAAGCCGCCGGGGACGATCGAGTGGGAATGATTCAGACCTACCCAAACGCCGCCAAAAATACGCCAATCTGCGACGTTAACGTACTGAAAACAAAAATAAATCCTTTCAGGGACAATCAGCGACAATCGGCAGGCAGAGATTGGCTTTAACGGACTGCGCTTAGTCTGCCATTTATGGTCTCTTAGCGCGCCATCTTGGCCAAAGGCACGCTGGCTAGCTTTCGAAAACCGAAATTCTTTATGATGTACCCGAAGGCCACCCGATCGTTCGGCATCTGTGCTCGAATCCCCCGCCCGCTAAACAGCGCCGATTGCCCTTCATGGCGCTTATGACCCGAAGTATTGGCGGCGCATCTCAACGCTGTAGATCAGCAATAGGCGAACTGCCAAACATGCTCTTGTACTCTCGGCTAAACTGCGAGGGACTAACGTATCCGACCTCATACGCCACGCGTGACACGCTGGCGCTACCGGCTGCCAACAGCTTTCGAGCCTCCAGAAGGCGCATATGACGTTGAAAGGCGAGCGGGCTGTAACCTGTAACCGCCTTGAAGTGCCGGTGAAATGAGGTGACGCTCATGCCTGCGGAAGCCGCCAGATCGGGGATAATAACGGGCTTGCTATGGTTAGCGGCGAGCCAATCGGCCGCCGCCTTGAGCTGTTGAAATCGCGCGTTTCGTTGGCCGATCTGGCGGAGCGTATCGCCCATGGGGCTCTGCAAAAGACGATAGTAAAGTTCGGCCTCGTAGTGCGGCGCAAGCATGCCGATGTCGTCAGGACTGTTCAGGAGTCCGACGAGACGAGCGAACGCCTCGCCCAGCGAACCGTTCAGATCGCCTGCTGCTATTGCGCATGTCCAGCGATCATCGCGCTTGGGCATATCGAGCATGACGCGAGTCAGCATGCCGATATCGAGATGAAGGCTTACCCCAACATAGGGTAGTTCGGTCGTCCCTCCGGCTAACTGGTGACTATAGGGCAGACCGAAGGACGATACCGCGCAGGCGCCGGCTAGTAGCTCGAAGCGGTTGGCGCCCATAGTCAGGATCTTGGTGCCCCGCGCGACGGTGTAGAACATGGGCTCGAATATCGCCGACGTCGGTAGCGTGGCGCGTGTGCTGGCCCATACCGTCAGGCGCGGGACAGGTGTCGAGCGCCCCACCGGTCCCGGAAGCGGAGCTATGTAGGCGGCAACGTCGTCCAGCAGGCGGCGGGTAGTGCTCTCGGGATCAGGCATATCCCATAGATGGCCATTTGGTAGGATTAGGCAAGCCTAAGGCATGATCAGGAATGTCGTTGCTTTCCTGCCGGCCTATCTTGCAGACATGAAGGAGAAAATACGTGGATCGGCCTGGCGGCGCCTGTCGCGGTCTCACGCGGGCCATCCGGGCTCTTGAACTAACAGCGGTAGAAAAGGACAAACGAGTGATCGATTTGAACGGAAAGCGTGCACTGGTGACTGGAGGATCGCGTGGCATCGGCGCGGCGATCGCGCTTACACTTGCGGAGAACGGTGCCGACGTCGCATTTACGTATCAGCGCTCGGCCGAGAAAGCTGAAGCGGTGGCCAAATCCATCGAAAGCGCAGGGCGCCGAGCAGTCGTCATCCAGGCCGACAGCGCCGATCCGGAGGCTATCGCGCGTTCCGTGAGCGAAGCCGTCGCAGCGCTCGGCGGGCTGGATATTCTCGTCAACAGCGCAGCTATAGGCCTCAGCGGAACGATCGCCGACATCGACTTGGACGCATATCAGGCCTTGATGGATGTCAATGTGCGAGCACCAGTGCTGTTTGCAAAGGCAGTCATTCCGCATCTCGCCGAAGGAGGACGCATCATTTCGATCGGTTCGGGCCTAGGGGAGCGGGTGCCGTTTCCGGGCGTGACAGCCTATGCGATGTCCAAGGCGGCGCTCACCTCTTTCACCCGCGGCCTTTCGCGCGAACTCGGCCCGAACGGCATCACCGTGAACCTCGTGCAGCCCGGGTCGACCGATACGGATGCAAATCCGGCGAATGGGGAGGCTGCCGATTTCCAGCGAAACCTGACATCTTTGGGGCGCTACGCCGAGCCACGAGAAGTCGCGAACGCTGTGGCCTTTCTCGCGAGTCCCGCCGCGAGCGTGATTACGGGCGCCATCCTGACCGCCGACGGGGGCGCGATCGCCTGAGCCGACGTGATCTTCGCCAGAAGGCCAATCGCCTGCTCCAAGATGAATTAAGCGCCGCACGGCATGATCGAGGAGTGCAAGAGCCGACCCGGCATAGCCGCTAAGGTCTGGCTTCAATAGGGCCAAGTTGGTGGCATGTGCTCGCTCGGACGGGCGCAGCCACCACTTCGGCAAATGTGCGGCGTATCAACGCTGTGAGCGGACAACGAGGTGAATGCAGCTCGCCCCTGAGAGGCAAGCCGCACAAGGCACGCCGCTGTCCTCGTCTGGCGTCCTAAAGCCGCCTGACCGGGTGGCCAACCTATCCACCTAGCGGGAGTACGGTGTGCGTGCGGCTCTACTGACCGCGGCTCTGCGCGTGAGCAGGCCAGCGAAGGCGCCCTTCCGCGAAAACGGCAGCAGACCACATAGCGGAAGCCGCTCAATCGATGATGGCGGTGACGCCGATCTCGAAGCGCATCGCCGGCAGGCCCAAAGCCTCGACCCCGACCTGCGTCCAGACCGGCGCGTGGTGCGGAAACGTTCGCCAAAGCCCGGCGTGACGATGAATTCGGGCTTATCCATTTTCTCTCTCCTGGCTTGGTTCGATGGCCGACCCGGCATACGCACGCGCGATCATCCGACCTAGATGCTCATTGCCTGGCCGAGACGATGACGACGCGCCCGAGGATGGAATTGCTTTCGGCATAGGCGTGGGCCTCGGCGGCGGCCGCAAGGGGAAACGTCCTGTCCACGATCACCTTGAGGTCCCCGGTTGCAGCCAGCTCCAGCATGCTGGAGACGGTGAGGTGGACATCCGGCTTTTCCAATTGCGTTCCCATGAAGACGCCGAAAAGCGATTGGTTCGCCCGTAGCGCTGACCACAGATCGATACCGAGCTGCGAACCGCCGGCGTTGCCGACGAAGACCAGCCTCCCCTCGGGGCGGAGCGCCGCCAGGGAACCTTGCAAGGTGGTTCCTACCGGGTCCACGACGAGATCCGCGCCACGACCTTCCGTCAGACGCATGACCGTATCGACGACGTCGGCCGAGCGATGATCGATCGCATGATCGAGGCCGAGCCCGACAAGGCGTTTCGCCCTCTCGACCCCGGAGACCGTTGCAAGCACGGTCGCGCCTGTCAGATGCGCGAGCTGGATGGCGGCGAGCCCGACGCCGCCGGCGCCTGCCTGGATGAGGACAGTTTCGCCACGCTTCAAACCACCCCGTGCGAAGAGGCAGTGATGGGCGGTCCCGAATGCGATAGGCAGAGCTGCAGCAGCGGCCATGTCGAGTCCTCCCGGCACAGGCCAGGTCCGGCTGACGGAAACTGCACGCAACTCCGCGTGCGACCCGGCGAGATCGAAGCTCGTCACCTTCTGGCCCACCTGGCGATTCTTCACGTTCTCTCCGACCGCGATGACTTCGCCAGCGGCCGCATAGCCGACGATGAAGGCTGGATGGGGTGGAGGCGTGGACGCACGATTGATCAGGTCACCGCCCTCGATAGCGGCAGCCTCGACGCGGATCAGCACGCCATCGCCTGGGCAAACCGGATCGGGGACATCCGCATAACGAAGGACATCCGGCGGGCCGGGGTGATCATAGATGGCTGCTTTCATGGTTCTCTCACTGCGCCATCGCTCGCTTGAGGGGACGGTTAGACGCGCCGATGAGGCGACCGGCGAATACAGCGCCGACCCGGAAAGGGGCGCCGGTAACGATGGCGACAGGTCTTATGGCCGGCATCTTTGTCCCTCATCGTGCTCCTGGTATTGCCGTGGAGCCCCGCCCCGCAGCCACTTTAGTTCGTGACGAACTTCAGAAGGTCGGCGTTCAGTACGTCGGCATTCACCGTCAGCATCCCGTGCGAGAAACCGGGATAGGTCTTCAGCGAGCCGTTCGGCAGCAGCTTGGCCGCCTTCAAAGCCGAGGCGGCGATCGGAACGACCTGGTCGTCCTCGCCGTGCAGCACCAGCGTCGGCACGGTGATCGCCTTGAGGTCTTCGGTCTGGTCGGTTTGCGAGAAGGCCTTGATGCCGTCGTAATGCGCCTTGGCGCTCCCCATCATGCCCTGGCGCCACCAGTTCTGGATCACGCCTTCATGCACCGTCACGCCCGCGCGGTTGAAACCGTAGAACGGGCCCGACGGGACGTCGCGGAAGAACTGTGCGCGGTTGCTGGCCAGCGCCGTCCGAAAGCCGTCGAAGACCTCCATCGGCGTGCCTTTGGGATTGTCGTCGGTCTTCAGCATCAGCGGCGGGATGGCCGCGACGAGGACGGCCTTGGCCACCCGGCGCGCGGGTTCGCCGTGTCGCGCCACGTACCGCGCCACTTCGCCACCACCGGTGGAATGGCCGATGTGAACTGCGTTCTTCAGGTCCAGCGCCTTGGCAACGGCAAACGCGTCGGCCGCGTAATGATCGATGTCGTGACCGTCGGCGACCTGCTCCGAGCGTCCGTGGCCGCGCCGGTCATGCGCGACGACGCGATAGCCCTTTGACAGGAAGAACAGCATCTGCGCATCCCAGTCGTCCGAGCTGAGCGGCCAGCCATGGTGAAAAATGATGGGCTGGGCGTCCTTGGGACCCCAATCCTTGTAGAAAATCTGTACATCGTCGTCGGTCGTGACAAAGCCCATGGGGTGTTTTCCTACGTGAACATCGTGGGTGATCGGCCTCGCGGCATGCGCAGTGCATGGCGAAAAGGTGAAGCTTGCGGCAAGGGCCGAGGTCGAGATCAGGGCTTCGCGGCGGCTGAGCGGCACGCGCGGAGCGGAGCTGGGAGGCATTGAGGAGTCTCCGCGAGTTAATCAAAAGGCGACGCGGCGGTATCTCACGCCGTCGCCGCACATGAACGGTCTGTCACGGCGGGCAGATTGAGCCGCTTCGAGACTTGGGCCAGCGGGTAACGCTGCCGAGCGCAATTTGATGTTCCTTTCGGGGATGCGGTAGTGTCATAGTCAGGCACGCTGTGTCGCGAAACGAGGAACGCCGACTTGGACATCGAGGATCTACAGACATTCGTCGCAGTGGCCGATGCGGGGGGCGTATCGGCCGCCGCGCGCCGGCTCGGCGTCTCCAAGTCAATCGTCAGCCGGCGGCTCTTTCGGGTTGAAGCGGAACTTGGCGTCCAGCTTCTTGCACGAACGACCCGCGGCGCCGCGCTCACGGAAGCGGGGATCACGTTCAGGGACCATGCGGCCCGGGCCAGCGCCGAGATCGACACCGCAAGGGAAACGATCCTCCCCACCGGCGAACTGCGCGGCCGCCTGAGGGTCGCCATGCCGCTTACTTTCGGCCCAACCCACTTCGCCCCCGTCCTCGCGGAAATGGCGCGCCTGCACCCGAAGCTTCAAATCCATACCTCCTACAGCGATCGCTTCGTCGATCTGATCGCCGAAGGTTTCGATTGCGCGATCCGGGGCGCCTACCTTCAGGACTCCAACCTGATCGCGAAGCGCGTTGGGCCGATCCATGGCAAGCTTGTCGCCAGCCCGGACTATATCGAAGCGCACGGGTCACCAGAGACCCTGGACGAACTCGTCACCCATCAGGCCCTCATGCAGGGAACGGTAGCCTGGCAGTTCATGGATGGCAGCAAGATCGTCACGGTCCAGCCGCAGGGCAGGTTCAAGGCCGACAGCGCTACGGCGCTTGCCGCCGCGGCGGCGGCAGGTCTCGGCATGGCCTGGCTCCCCGATTGCATCACACATGAATATGTGGCCTCCGGCGCTCTGGTCCCGATCATGACACGCTATCCGGTGCCTCCGGGGGCCGCATTTGTCGTCCGCCCTCCGGGTCAGCATCCCACGCGGAAAGTGCGGGTGCTCACGGAGATGCTGATCGAGTACTTCGCGCGAAATCCGGAGGTCTGGGGCCTCGATCCTAAAACATGACCAGAGCGAGGCCTGATCAGGCTGCGTCGGCGATCACTCCACTGCGGGGCCGCTGAGCTCGACGCCATGGCCCGCACGTTCCACTTACCGCGACACAGCTTGACGTAGTCCGGGGCTAGCCGGGCAGACGGCCGTGCGCCAGCTTTGCATTTGCATCGGCAAGGGCGAGGCCTGCCGGAAGCCCGGAAGTGGAGAAGGCGCATGAGTTGGAATCCGGCGATCGATCCCGGTTGCACCGATGAGGTCGGCCTCGACGCGATCGAGACGCTCATCGTTCCCCGCTCTCGCGATCTCGGCGGCTTCGAGGTCCGGCGCGCCCTGCCGGCACCGAAGCGGCAGATGGTAGGCCCCTTCATCTTCTTCGATCAGGCCGGGCCGGCCGAGTTCCTGACCGGACAGGGCGTCGACGTTCGGCCGCATCCGCATATCGGTCTCGGCACCGTCACCTATCTCTATCGCGGCGACTTCCATCACCGCGACAGCACCGGGGCCGACCAGACGATCCGTCCCGGCGAGCTGAACTGGATGGTCGCCGGGCGCGGCGTGACCCATTCCGAGCGCACGTCCGCGGCGGCCCGAAGCGGTCCGAACGGTCTGTTCGGAATCCAGACCTGGCTGGCGCTGCCGGAGCGTCACGAGGATATGGCGCCGATGTTCGAGCATCATGGCAGGGAGGCCCTGCCGGTGATCGAGGATAGCGGCGTCTCTGTCCGGCTCATCCTCGGGGACGCCTATGGCGAGAAGGCCCCCGCGACAATGTACTCGGAAACATTCTACGCCGACGTGAAGCTCGATGCGGGGGGCCGGTTACCGATGCCGCACGATCACGAGGACCGAGGCATCTACATCGTCGAAGGCTCGATTTCGATCGCGGGCCAGGAGTACGAGGCGGGCCGGATGATGGTCGTTCGCCCCGGCGACAGGATCACGGTCGCCGCCGGCGGCAGAGGCGCGCGCCTGATGATCCTCGGTGGCGCGACCCTTTCGGGCCCCCGCTACATCTGGTGGAATTTCGTCGCGTCTTCGCAGGAGCGCATCGAGGAGGCCAAGGCCGAGTGGCGGGCGCAGAACTGGGGCAAAGGCCGCTTCGATCTCCCGGTCGATGACCGGGATGAGCACATTCCCCTTCCGGGCTGACCGGTGCCGATGACGCGATCGCCGACCACACCGGCTAGAAGGAGCAGATCCCATGGAGGTTCGCAAGTTCACCATCACCGACGCAGTGCTGGAGCGCTCCCCGGGACAGGACGGGGACGTGTTTGTGGGCAATCTGGTCGACCAGCGCCATGGCTCCCCGATCACCATCGGCTATGGGCGCTATGGGCCGAACCAGGCACTCGAGGAGACAATGGCCGTCGATGATGTGATGGTCGTCATCGAGGGGCGGCTGTCGGTGTCGGGAAACTCAGGCAGCGTCACTGCGGGGCCGGGCGAGATCGTCCATATGCCCAAGGGCCAGAAGGTCACGATCCGCTCGCACGAGCAAGGCGCGCTCACCGCCTATGTCACTTATCCCCACTGGCAGGAGGCCCGGGAGTAAGTCCTTCAGGCAACGGCGCAGGCTCGACGTCCACGCGTTTCAGGCATGACGCGCTATCGGCCTCCTCCGGCGGCGGGCCCGCACGACTTTACGCCTTGGTGCGCTGGGGGGCGCTGGCCCCTTGTTGGCCGGCGCAATAGCGATTGAGCTCGTGTTGAGCCCCATTCTAGTCTTGTGGCTGAACCGCCTCCAGCAACACAGCCGCTCTTGAATGTGCAAACGCAGGCTCTGGAGCCCTTGAGAAATAGCGAGATCCGCCATGACTGACACAGATTTCCGCACGCTTCGTATTTCTCGGGCCGGCGGGGTTGCGACGATCACGATCGACAATCCGCCGGTCAATGTCCTCGACGTTCCGTTGATGAGCGAGATCCGCGGCATTCTCCTGTCCCTGCGCGACGACCCGAACACCCGCGTCATCGTGTTCCAGAGCGCAGATCCGGAGTTCTTCATCGCCCATGTCGACATGACATTGATCGATGAGCCGCACGCCTTCGACGACCTCGCGCGCGACGCGCCCGGCGACCTCAATCCGTTCCAAGCGTTCGGGGAGCTTCTGCGCCAGCAGCCGCAGGTGACGATCGTCAAGCTCGCGGGCCTCGCCCGCGGCGGTGGCGCGGAGTTCGTCGCGGCGGCCGACATGGCGTTTGCCGCTGAAGGACATGCCGGGCTTGCTCAGTGCGAGGCGTTGATGGGCATCACGCCCGGAGGAGGCGCTACCCAATATCTGTCCAGTCGGATGACGCGCGGTCGTGCACTTGAAGTGATCCTCGGCGGCGAGTTGATCGACGCTACGACGGCAGAACGCTACGGCTGGATCAATCGCGCACTGCCGGCGACGGAGCTTGACGGCTTTGTTGATCGGCTGGCGCGCAACGTCGCCGCCTTGCCCACCGGCGTCATTGCAGCGGCCAAGAAGGCCGTGCCCCTCGTAGACCTTCGAGACGGGTATCGTCGCGAGCACGACGCGTGGGCGAGCCTCTTTCAGCGTCCCGCGGCCGAAAAGCTGATCCGAGGCGGGCTCAAGGCTGGAGCACAGACCAGGGATGGCGAGCGAAATCTGGAAGGCTTGCTCCGTGCGTTGGAGATCTAACGCGCGCCCCGCCGGCATCGGCAACGTCCACGAACGTCTTCAGATCTTCGATTTCTATTCAGCGTTCCCAAATGTGCGACACAGCACACCACGAAGCGACGCTACCGCATCGAAAACAGGAATGGCAATCCTTCAGCGGAGACGCCAGGGCGGAATCATGAATCGTTAACGCTCTGGTAACCAAGCGGGATTCTGTTGGCCGGGAAGGAGACCGGCGATGGACGCAAGC
>NZ_JAMYOR010000064.1:0-36029 GCF_040319965.1 Mesorhizobium sp. M0830
CGCCATCGATAAGCCGCCGCCGGTCAATCCGAGCCGACCAAGAGACCGATCCTCCCTCAATCAGATGGCCTTCATATATGAATAAATTTCCCCGGACAGTCCTGCCGCAAGGGGGAGATTAGCAGCTTCTGCGTCTGGCTCACTTAGCAACGTTGGATATTGGCGAAAGCCGCGATAATGGCCGATCTCCCTCCTTGCGGGGAGATGTCCGGCAGGACAGAGGGGGGTGCTGTCCTGCCAGCATCGACATTCTACATTACAAGCGGCGCAGTTACATGGTCAGTTCAGCGCAGCGCCTTCTGTCCGCCCGCCGCAGTGATGACGCCAACGATGATCAGCCCCGTCAGCAGCAATCGCACGCCGGCGCTGACGCCGAACGTGTTGAGCATGGTCAGCAAAAGCACCAGGAACAGCGCCGCGCCCCAGACGCCGGGGACATTGGCCTTACCGCCGGCCACCGACGTGCCGCCGATGACGACGACGGCGATCGAGGCCAGCAGGTATTCGTTGCCGATGTCGACATTGGCGCCTCGGAAATAGCCGGCGAGCAGCGCACCATCTATGCCGCCAAGCGCGCCCGACAGCATGTAGGTGAGGAAGCGGATGCGGCCGACATTGACGCCGGCGAGCCAGGCGGCGCGGATGTTCTGGCCGATGGCCAGCACCGAGCGGCCATAGATCATGCGCTGCAGCGCGACGGCAGCCCCGACGGTGAACAGCACGGTGAGGATCGCCAGTACCGGAATGCCCAGCACCTGCCAATTGGCGAAATCGGCGAAACCCGGCGGCGGCTTGATCTGCAAGCCGCGCCCATAGCTGATGTCGATCGACTGGATGATGAAGCTGGCCGACAGCGTGGCGATGATCGGCGGGATGCGCAGCGCCCAGATCAGCAGATAGTTGGCGACGCCGATCGCAGCCCCGCAGGCCAGCGCCGCCAGAAGCCCGACTGCGATCATGGAATCGTTGCCGTCCATCACCTTCATGGCGACGGCACTGGCAAGGCCAATATTGGCCGGCAGCGACAGGTCGACATTGCCCGGGCCAAGCGTGATGACGAACATCTGGCCGACACCGACGATGACCGTGAACACCGCCAGCGACAGCGCGGCGGTCACCATTCCGCCGGCGCCATAGCCGCCGGTGAAGGCGATCGTCGCCAGCCACACCAGAAGGGCGCCGAGAAACGACCAGATCCAGGATTTGGTCAGCAGCGATTTCACTGAGGTCATCGCTCACCTCTCCTTGCGGCTGATCAGCACCCGCGCCGCCAGCACGATAATGAGGATCGCGCCGTTGGCGGCCACCTGCCAGTCGGGTGGGATATGCATGAAGGTGAGCAGCGGCGAGGCGGCCAGCGCCAGCGTCAGCGCACCGATCACCGCGCCGATCGGCGACACCCGGCCGCCGACGAATTCGCCGCCGCCGAGGATGACGCCGGCGATCGCCAGCAGCGTATAGCCATTGCCGATATTGGCATCGGCCGAAGTGGTGATGCCGATCAGTGCCATGCCCGACAGCGCGCCGAACAGGCCGGCCAGCGAAAACAGCACGATCTTGGTCTTGAGCAGCGACCAGCCTGCGCGCCCGAGCGCCGCCGGATTGCCGCCCGAGCCGCGCAGGATGACGCCATAGGAGGTGCGCATCAGGCCGAAATGGACGATGAAACCGATCAGCAGCGCGGCAATGATCGGGAACGGCACCAAAGGCGGCTTGAACGCCATCAGCCCAAGCAGCCAGTCCGGTGCCTTACCGCCGGGTTTGGGCAGCACGAGAATGGCGAGCCCTTGCCACACGAAACTCATGCCGAGCGTCACCACGATGGAGGGCAGGTTGCGCAAATGGATCAGCGCGCCGAGCAGAGCATAGACGCCGATCGATCCGAGCAGGATGACGACGCCGATGAGCGGCGCATCCTTCAGCCAGGTCGCGGTGACACAGCCGACAAAGCCGACGAAGGTGCCGATCGACAGGTCGAGCTCATTGCCTGATATGACGAACATCTGCGCGATTGTCGCCAGCGCGATCGGGATCGCCAAATTGAGCATCAGGCTGAAGCCGAAATAGCTGATGGCGCGCGGGTTGAGCCAGGCGATGGCAAGCAGCACCAGCACCAGCGACAGTGCCGGCAGCAGCCCGCGCAGCAAGCGTGCGCGGGCCAGAGCGCCACGCTCGGCGGAAGTCTTGGCAGCGGTTTCGAGGCTGGCGGCCGTCATCTCAGGCCGCATCGCCGAACGAGGATTGGATGATCTTCTCTTCGGTCAATTCGTCGCGGCGCAGATTGGCGACGATGCGGCCGTTCTTGAAGACATAGACGTGGTCGCAATTGTCGAGTTCTTCGGTTTCGGTGGTGTACCAGAGAAAGGTGCGGCCGCGGCCTGCCTCTTCGCGCACGAGGTCATAGACCTCCAGCTTGGTGCCGATATCGACGCCGCGCATCGGGTCGTCCATCAGCACGATCTGCGCATCCGAGCCAAGGGCGCGGGCAAACAGCGCCTTCTGCTGGTTGCCGCCCGAAAGCGAGAAGATGTTGTTGTTCATGTCAGGCGTGCGGATGCCGATCTTCTTCTGCCAAAATGCTGCAAGCTCGGCCTCGCGCTGCGGCGAGATCAGCAGCCCGTTGCGCAGGCGCGCAAGCGAGCGGATGCCGATGTTCTCGGTGATGGACCATTGCGGGAAAATGCCGTCCGCCTGGCGGTCGCCGGCCACCAGCGCCACCGGCGCGGTCACCTCGATGCCGGCCCGGGCGCGCGATGCCGCGGCGAAGATCGCCAGCAGCAGGTCGGTCTGGCCATGTCCCGCCAGCCCGGCAAGGCCGATGATCTCGCCGGCGCAAGCGACAAGGTCGGTGCCGTCCTTCTGTGTGGCCGGCCGCGCCCGTACCCGCAGCGGACTGGCCCCGGGCTTGGCGGCAGCGATTTCGGCGGCGATCTTCTGGCGCGCTTCCGCTCCGCCCATCGCCGTCACCAGCCGGTCGCGGTCGAAGGCATCCGCCGCGTCGGTGACAACCACCTTGCCGTCGCGCATCACCACGATGCGGTCGGCGTTGCGCAGCACTTCACCCAGCACATGCGAAATCAGGATGCAGCTTTTGCCGCCGGCGACGAAGCGGCGCACGAAGGCCAGCAACTGGCCGGCCGTATGCGCGTCGAGCGACGATGTCGGCTCGTCGAGGATGACGAGGTCGAGCCGATCCTGGGTCACCGTGAACGCGCGCGCCACCTCCACCATCTGGCGCCGGCCGATCGACAGGTCGCCGACAATATCCGAGGGCGAGATGCTGTGACCCGGAAAGATCTCGTCGAGCTTGGCGGCGATCAGCTCGGCCGCCTTGCGCCGCCAGCCAAGCCCGCGCAGCGACGCGTGGTTGATGCGCGTGTTCTCGGCAACGCTGAGATTGGGACACAGCGACAATTCCTGAAACACGCAGCGTATGCCGAGCTGCTGCGCCCGCGACACCGAGTAATTGTCCTCGATGCCGCCATGCACGCCGATCTGCCCGCTGTCGGGCACCAGCGTGCCCGCCACCATGTGCATCAGCGTCGATTTGCCGGCGCCATTGTGGCCGACAAGACCGACGCACTCGCCCGGCCCGACGTGAAAATCCACGCCGCCCAGTGCGCGAACGGCGCCGAAATGCTTTTCGGCGCCGTTCAGTCTGATGATGTCAGCGTTCCCTTCAGGCATGCTCAACGATATCCGTTCGGCGATACGGACGGCAACGCTGCCGTTATGCTCACTTGATGTTGGCTTTGATGGCCGCGATCGCATCTTCCTGCGTGTATTCATGGCTGGCAACGCCGCCCTTGGGGATCTTCGGCAGCTCGGCCTCGAAATCGTCTTGGGTGAACGCCAGATAAGGCACCAGCAGATCGTGCGGAATATCCGTGCGGCCGTCGAGCACCTGCTGCGCCACCCAGAAGGCGAGCGACGAGACGCCGGGAGCAATCGATGCCGACCAGGTCTGGTAGCCGTCCTTGTCCTTCTGTTCCTTCCACCACTGCAGCTCGTCCTGCCGGTTGCCCATGATGATGGTCGGACGCGGCTTGCCGGCGGCTGCGAAGGCCTGTGCCGCGCCATAGCCGTCACCGCCCTGGTCGACGATACCGACGACATCGGGCAGCGACGGCAGGATGGTCGCCACCGCCTTCTGCGCCGTCGTCTGGTCCCAGTCGCCGGTCACCGAACCGACGATCTTGAACTCGGGATGGGCGGCAACGCCTTCGAGGATGCCGGCATGGATGGCATCGTCGATCGAGGTGCCGGCAAGGCCACGGATTTCAAGCAAATTGCCGCCCTTGGGCTGGAACTTGGCCATCTGCTCGACTTCCTGCTTGCCCATGTCCTTGAAGTCGACGACGACGCGATAGGCGCAAGGTTCGGTCACGGTGCCGTCGAAGGAGACAACGACAATGCCGGCATCGCAGGCCTGCTTGATGGCGCCATTGAGCGCATCCGGCGAGGCGGCGTTGATGACGATCGCGTCATAGCCCTGCAGGATCAGGTTCTGCACCTGCGCCGCCTGCGTCGGCACCTCCTTGTCGGCGGTGGTGAAGATGTCGGCCGCGCCGACGATCTTGTCGGCGACCGCCTTCTTGGTGACGATGCCATAGCTGTCGAGCATGGCCTGCCGCCAGGAATTGCCGGCATAGTTATTGGAAAAGGCGATCTTTTTGCCACTGGTGTCGGCCAGCGCCGTGCCCGAGGCAAGCATTGCCGCCAGGGCGCCCAGAACGAACAGTTTCTTCATGTCATACTCCTCCCAGATGTGTTGACTGATGCAATTCCCGCCGGCTTTGGCCCGGCCTCACTCCCAACTCTGATTTGAGCACGGATTGTCGCGGACTCAAAACAGTCTCAATCCCGGCACGCGCACCCGGAGCCGGTACAATGACGTCGACGCGGTAATGTAGAGGCTTTGCAGGTCGTCGTCGCCGAAGGTAAAATTCGCGCAATCTTCGGGCGTCCGGATAACGCCCAGAATGGCGCCCGACGCGTCGAAAACATGGATACCACCCGGGCCGGTGCAGTAAAGATTGCCGCGGCTGTCGATCTTCATGCCGTCGGGCGCTCCCAGGCCTTCGCCTTCGGTCACCGCCCAGACCGCGCCGCCGTTGAGATCGCCATTCGGTTCGACGCCGAACACCCTGATGTGTCCGCGGTCGGTGTCGTTGATGAACAGCCGCGACTCGTCCAGCGAAAAGCAAAGTCCGTTCGGCTGCACGAAATCGTCGGCCAGCAAGGTCAGTCGTGCGCCGTCGCCATCGATGCGGTAGACACCCTGGAACTGCAGCTCCTGAGGACGGGCAACGCCATAGAATTCCACCCTGCCGTAGCCAGGATCGGTGAAGTAGATCGATCCGCCGGTGGCAACAACGATGTCGTTCGGGCTATTGAGCTGCTTGCCCTGATGATGTGTCGCGAGCACGGTCACGCTGCCGTTGGCCTCGGCCCGGGTCACGCGGCTCGTCGCGTGCTCACAGGTGATCAGTCGCCCCTGGCGGTCCAGCGTGTTGCCATTGGCCTTATAGCTCGGCTCGCGGAACAGCTCGATCTCGCCCGCCCTACCGCGGCGATACATCCGGCTTTCGGGAATGTCGGAGAAGACCAGCCACTTCTCGTAGGGATGCCAGACCGGCCCTTCGAGGAAGCCGAAGCCGCTCGCCAGCGTTTCGATCGCTGCATCGCCAACGACATCGTCGAAGCCGGAATGGCGGGCGCGCGCCGAAACCGACATCACTGGCTCCCGGCGGCGCCGACAGTTGCGCGAACTCGCATGGTAACGAATGACATGAGCGCTCTCCCGATATGGTCTTTTTATGGGTCGAGCGTAGTTGCCGCGCCGGCATGGCGATACGGGTCAAAGCGCACGGCCGACTGTGCGTTTGCACAGTCGGCCGTAGGAGCGGCGATAATCTATAATATTGGCGAACACCCTGTCGCATCGCGGCGTCGGACTAGGGTCGGCGAACACTCAGCAAAAGCATGGTCAATGTCGCACTCGCGCACGCTACCGCTACGAGCGCTATCACGCCGGCAGAGTTGGACTTTTGCCCTGCGCGAAATGAACCGTGCCGCGCAGGCATAGGACTGCGAACCAAGGTCTCCAGATCGGGCCTGCTGCCGTGTCGAATTGAATAGGCGCGCGTGAACTCGGCACCGAGAAGGAAAATTTCCGACGAGTAGTAGACCCAGAGCAATATGACGAGCAGTCCACCGGCGGCGCCATACGAGGACGCAATCGCGCTGGTGCCGATATACCAGCCGATAAGCGATTTTCCCAACGTGAACAGGGCAGCCGTCACGACAGCACCGATCCCGACATCGCGCCATTCCAGGCTTCGGTCGGGCAAAACTTTGTAGATGGCGGCGAACATCAGGGAGATCAGGACAAACGAAACGACGCCGTTGATCACGCTGAGTATGATCGTTCCGAACGGCAGATGGGCGTTGATAAAATCGCCCAGTGCCGAAATCGCAGCGCTTGCAATCAGAGAGACCAGCAGCAGGAAACCGAGCGCGGCCACCAATCCCAGACTGGCGGCTCGTGCCCGCACCAGACGAGACAAGGAGTTGCCCTGCGGTTCGACCTTCCAAATCGTGTTCAACGACTGCTGCATTTCGCCGAAGACGCCAGAGGCGGCCACCAACAAGGTGACGAGCCCAATGATCGCGGCCCAGGTCCCGTACAGCTTGCTGGATACGCTTTCCAGCGCGGTCTGGAGGAGATCAGCACTTTCCGGCCCCATCAGCCCGGAGATCTGGGCAGACAAAGCCAATTGTGCTGCATCATGACCGAAGACGAGACCAGCAACAGCGACCACAATCAGCAAGATCGGCGCCAGCGAGGTGGCGGCATAAAAAGCCATCGCGGCACCATGACTAAGAGCATTATCGTCGATGAAGCCGGCTACGCTTTCACGCACCAAGTGCCATGAATCTGTGATTGAGGGTCGCACTTTGGGTCCGCAGGCAGCAAATTGGAACGCCGTTCATTAGCAATGCGCCAAGCGTTCCGATGTTCCGCCTGGCCGCGCCACTGGTTTCAGGAATTGGATCGGAATCTGCCCAGCCGTGAGGTGAGGCGTGTAGGGGAAGCCTACTCTTGCCCCGCCAGCCAGGCATCGAGCCGGTCCTGTTCGCGGCGCAGCGCATCGATGTTGATCAGGCCGCGCGCCATGGCGAGATTGATCGCCCGCGTCCGTGAGTTGAACACGGAAGCATCGCTGGCGCCGTCCTCCGCCGGCACGATGCCAAGCTTGTCGTAGACATGCTTGATGCGGCTCTGCGCGCCGCGGATCGACAGGCCCCGGCGTGCCGCGATCGCACGGTCGGTCAGGCCGAGCGCAATGTCGATCAGGCTTTCATATTCGCCGTCGGTGATGCCCTCGAATTTGTCTTGGACGCGGTGCTGGATGCCACGTATCTCGCGATCGATGATGCAGTGGCCTTCGCGGAAAACGCCGCGCAAGGCCGAGCGCATGCCTTCCTCCGTCGCCGATTTGAGCACATAGCCATAGACCGAGCCGGGCGGCACGATGCGCGCCACGCCGCGCACATAGGCCTCATCGGCGAAATTCGACCAGAACAGGATGTGCGTGCCGGCGTGGCGGTTCCAGATCGCCCTGGCAACCTCGATCCCTGTCGCCTTCGGCATCTGCAGGTCGAGCACGACATGCGGCGGCTCTCGCTCGGCCGCCAGATTGATGGCGTCCTCGCCATCGCTCGCCTCGATCACCTCGACATCGCCGGGCCATAATTGCTCCACCGTCCGCCGCGCGAAGGTGCGGTGCAGTCCATCGTTCTCGGCGATCATCACAAGCATCACATGGCCTCCGACACGGCGAACTCGCCGGGCGCTGCTGCAGTCGCCGCAATGGGCAATTCCCGCGATGGCTGGCGGTCGATCTCGACGACGACACGCGTGCCGCCGCTCTTTCGGCCGGCTTGGCCGATGCGCAGCCGTGCTCCGATAAGGGCGGCCCGCGTGTGCATATGGCCGATGCCGCCATGCGCCGCCGGGTCGACGGCGCCACAGCCCTGGCCGTCATCGGTTACGATCACCCGCAGCACGCTCGCGGTCGACGCCAGCAAGACATCGATACGGTGCGGCGCGGCGTGGCGAACGGCATTGTTGATGGCTTCCTGCACGATCCGGTAGAGCGCGGTGCGGACAGGCTCGGGCAGGCTGTCGGCGGCGCCGTCGCTGGTGTCGGCGATGCGCACGGCGATCGGTGGCTTGGCCCTGGCGACGCTGCGGTTGAGATGCGCCTCCACGGCGTCGCGCAAGCCGAACAGTTCGAGCACGCTCGGCCGCATGTCATCGACGATGTGGCGCAGTTCCGTCAGGCAGCCGGCGACCTCCTGCTCGAGATCGGCAAGCTGCGCGGCCCGCGCCACGCCCTGGCCACGAAGGGCCGAAAGCTGGCGCGCAATGCGGGCGAGATCGGCGAGCGTCTGGTCGTGCAGGTCCATGGCCATGCGCCGGCGTTCGCGCTCCATGCCTTCGGTCAATTGCGAAGCACCGACCCGCAGCAGTTCGACGCGATTGCGCGCCTCGCTCTCGGCAAGCATGGCGCGGCGTGCCTCCTCGGTCTGGATCAGGGCGAAGATGTAGGGCGCGATCAGGTCCGCGCATTGCTGGGCGACGGCGACGTCGGCAAGCGTGTAGCAATCGACCTCGTGCCGGCTGATGTTGAGCGCGCCGATAATGCCGCCGCGTGCCCTTAGAGGCACGACGATGCGGCTGCGCAGTTGGGCGGCGAAGATCGGCCCATCGATGGCGGTGGCGAAATGGAAGCGCTCGTCGCTCAGTGCGTCGTCGGCGAGCAGATAGGGTACTTCGCCCCACAGCACCGAGCGTATCGGGCTGACTTCGGTTGGCAGCGGATGCTGGGCAAGCTCGCTCCAGCTGGTGTGGAAGCCGGCCTCATAACAGGCGTGGCGGCGGCCGTCATGCGACAGCACCGCCAGATCCATGTGGTCGTGCGGAATGAGCGAGCCGATCTCGATGGCTGTCGCGCGGAACGCCGTGCCGGGATCGATATGGCCGGCAAGCGCCCGCGAAATCGCCAGCAGCCGGTCGATCAGGACCAGGGACACCTCCGGCATGGTTTTCACGATCCTCCCGTGCCGGGAAATAGTGGACGCAGGCTGGCACCGCTGTCAACGACGGCTCGGTTGACGGGGCCGATCAACTTGCGGTGCGGTGATTGAAAACGCTTCGCGTCCTGGTCTAGGGAGGCGAGTCAGGAGACCGACGCAGAATGCCAGTGACGCCGACGCCAACCATTGCTCCGGGCGCCCCGGGAATTCCGGCACGATGGACGCCGAGCGCCAAGAGTGTCGAAACGTCGCTTGGCCGGCCTCCCGCAGGGAAGCACGCTGATCTTCACTTTTTTCTGGCCCGGGGCCGGCGATTGGGAGAATGTCGGCTTCTCCGTTCTATCGCGCGCCCAGGATAGCCAGGCGATCCTTCCTCGATAAACCCCGCAAATCTCTTCGGAAACAGGGACGAAACCATGCAGATCGGAATGATGGGACTGGGCCGGATGGGCGCCAACATGGTTCGGCGCCTGATGCGTGACGGCCATGAATGCGTCGTCTACGACATCAACCCCGCCAGCGTCGCGGCTCTGGTGACCGAGGGGGCGCTAGGGGCGGCTTCAATGGAAGAATTCGTCGGCAAGCTGGCCAAGCCGCGTTGTGTCTGGCTGATGCTGCCGGCGGCCATCACCGGCAGGATCATCGATCAGGTCGCGCCCCTGATGGAGCCGGGCGACATCGTTATCGACGGCGGCAATTCCTACTATCACGACGCCGTCGACCAGGCCGCGAAACTGGCCACCAAGGGTATCCATCTCGTCGATGTCGGCACCAGTGGCGGTATCTGGGGGCTGGAGCGTGGCTATTGCCTGATGATCGGCGGGCCCGATGTGGCGGTGCAACACCTCGACTCGATCTTTGCCACGCTGGCGCCGGGCGCCGACGCCGGCTCCAATCCGCCTAGGGATGCCGGAACCGCGCCCTATGGCTATCTGCATTGCGGACCGAGCGGCGCCGGCCATTTCGTCAAGATGGTGCACAACGGCATCGAATATGGCGTCATGGCAGCCTATGCCGAAGGCATGAACATTCTGAAGTCGGCCAATGCCGGCAAGCGCCAACGAACGGCGGACGCCGAGACCAGCCCGCTTGAAAATCCGCAATACTATCAGTTTGACATCGACCTTCCCCAAGTGGCCGAGGTCTGGCGGCATGGCAGCGTCATCGGCTCTTGGCTGCTCGACCTGACGGCCGGCGCATTGAAAGGCGATCCCGGCCTGGCGAATTTCGGCGGCCGCGTCTCGGATTCCGGCGAAGGCCGCTGGACGTTGAAGGCGGCGATCGACACTGGCGTGCCGGCGCCGGTCTTGTCCTCGGCGCTGTTCGACCGCTTCTCCTCGCAAGGCGAATCCGAATTCGCCGACAAATTGTTGTCCGCCATGCGCTATGCCTTTGGCGGCCATGTCGAAAAGGCCGGCAAGTGACGGCGACAGGGGAGACGCGCGCATGAGCCAGGAACGCTCCGACACGCTGGTGCTCTTCGGAGCGACCGGCGACCTCGCCCACAAGAAGATATTTCCAGCGCTTTACCAGATGGTCGCCAAGGGCACGCTGACCGAACCGGTGATCGGCGTTGCCTTCGACGCTTGGGACATCAAGCAATTGCAGGCCCGCGCCCGCGACGGCATCGTCAATGCGCTGGGCAAAATCGACGAGAAGGTGTTCGCACAGTTCGCCTCGCAACTGCGCTATGTCAGCGGCGACTACCGCGACGGAGCGACCTTCGAGAAGCTGAAAAGCGCGCTTGGCACCGCACAGCGGCCGATGCATTACATGGCGGTGCCGCCGACCATGTTCGAGACCGTCGTCCAGGGGCTGGAGCAATCGGGCACGGCCCAGGGCGCGCGGCTGATGGTGGAAAAACCTTTCGGCCACGATCTGCAATCGGCACGCTGGCTGAACCGGGTTCTGCATCTGGTGTTCGACGAACAGTCGATCTTCCGCATCGACCACTATCTCGGCAAGGAAGCGATCCAGAACCTGCTCTATTTCCGCTTCGCCAATTCCTTTCTCGAGCCGATCTGGAACCGTAATTTCGTCGAGAGCGTGCAGATCACCATGGCCGAGGATTTCGGCATCGAGGGTCGTGGCCGCTTCTATGACGATGTCGGCTGCATCAGGGATGTCATCGAGAACCATCTGCTCAACATCCTGTTGCTGCTTGCCATGGAGCCCCCCGTCGGCCGTTCCGCCGACGACCTGATCGACGAGAAGGTGCAGGTGCTGCGCGCCATCCGCACGCTGACCCGGGACGACGTCGTGCGCGGCCAATTCACCGGCTATCTCACTGAACCGGGCGTGGCGCCGAACTCGCCGGTCGAGACCTTCGCGGCGGTGCGTTTCTTCGTCGACACCTGGCGCTGGCAGGACGTGCCGTTCTTCATCCGCGCCGGCAAGAACATGCCGGTGCATGTCACCGAAGTGGTTGTGCGGCTGAAGCGGCCGCCGCTCGACGTCTTCGATCCGATCAAGCCCGCCGACCAGAACTACGTCCGCTTCCGTATCGACCCGCAGGTGGCGATCGCCATCGGCGCGCAGCGCAAGGCGCCGGGCGACGACATGATCGGCGAACAGGTCGAACTGACGGCGCTCGACGACAGCAAGGGCGACATGCCGCCCTATGAGCGGTTGATCGGCGACGCCATGAACGGCAACGGTCAGCTGTTTACCCGCCAGGATGCCAGCGAGCTGGCCTGGCGCATCGTCGGCCCGGTGCTCGGCGACACCACGCCGCCGCATCTCTACGAGCCGGGGACATGGGGTCCGGCGGACGTTATGGGCGGCTTCGGGCCGCCCAACGGCTGGATCGATCCGGAAAAGTGAAAGGGTGACACAATGGCCAAGGCGGTGAAGCAATCGGCATCGGGCTCCGAGAAATCAGGCACTGAAAAGATCGTGCTTTCGATCGATATTGGCGGCTCGCACGTCAAGATCCTGACCAGCGCCGGCGGTGCGGAACGAAGGGCGGACTCCGGACCGGGCCTGACGCCGCAGCAGATGATCGATGCGGTGAAGAAGCTCGCCGAGGGCCTGTCCTATGATGTCATTTCGATGGGCTATCCCGGCCCGGTCAACCACAACAGGCCGCTCACCGACCCCGCCAATCTTGGCAAGGGTTGGGCTGGATTCGACTTCGCGGGTGCGTTCGGCAAACCGGTGAAGGTGGTCAACGACGCACTGATGCAGGCCATTGGCAGTTACGAGGGCGGGCGCATGCTGTTCCTCGGGCTCGGCACCGGTCTGGGCGCGGCGATGATTGCGGACAATGTCGCCCAGCCGATGGAACTCGCCCACCTACCCTATAAGAACGGCAAGAGCTTCGAGGACTATGTCGGCGAACGCGGCCTGGTAAAGCGCGGCAAGAAGAAATGGCGCAGATATGTCTTCGATGTGGTCGAACGGCTCCGTGCCGCCATGCTGCCTGACTATGTCGTCATTGGCGGCGGCAATGTCGACAAGCTCGATGAATTGCCCGCCGACTCCAGGCGCGGCGACAACACACGCGCCTTCGAAGGCGGATTTCGTTTGTGGCGCGACAAGGCGCTGATAGTCTGATATTGTTATTGTTTAATATAGTTGTTCAAAATAACGTGTGATATGATACAAGTCATTGCAGTGCGCAGATTTGCCGATTAGGAATTCCGCGCCACAACAACGCCGCCCGTCCCGTGGATGCACAAAGGACGCTTTAGCATTTTGATTTTGCGCATGATCCTTCGGGGAATCGAATCCGATTTTCAGGTCATTCGCTTTTAGACGGAGAAATAGAGTGATCGACGATAGCAACAGCGCCCGTAAAGACATCGACCTGCTCGAGCTGACCGCTCACATCGTATCCGCTTACGTCGAGAAGAACCGTTTGCCCGTCTCCGGCCTGCCTGACCTCATCGCCAGCGTCAGCGCCTCGATAAGCGGGCTCGGCAAGCCGGTGGCCCCATTGGCTGCTCCGCTGGTTCCGGCCGTCAACCCCAAGAAGTCGGTGACGCCCGATTACATCATCTGCCTCGAAGACGGCAAGAAGTTCAAATCGCTGAAGCGTCACATCGGCGTGCATTTCGGCCTGACGCCGGACGCCTACCGCGCCAAATGGGGCTTGCCGTCGGATTATCCGATGGTCGCCCCCAACTATGCCGCCTCGCGCTCGCTGCTGGCGAAGTCGATCGGTCTTGGCCGCAAGGCCGCTCCCATCAAGGCACCTAAGGGCAGGAAGGCCAAAGTTTCAGCCTGAGGCATGTCGCTCAAAAGCATTTCCTCGGGCTTGACCGAAGGTGCGCAGTAGTTTGGGATAACGACCTCCTAAGGCAAGGACCTATTTCGGCGCTGAGCCAATAAATCGATTGAAGCCTGCCGGCGAATCCGCCTTGGCAGGCTTCATGTTTTTATGGCTTGGATGGGTCGAACGGGTTCGTTGGGGAGTGAGCCATGAACTACACCAGAATGGTGATCGAGAAAGAGGCGCCGGAAGAGTACGGCTACGACCGTATCCGCTACAATCTCTCCGAAAGCTCGATCGCCGACCAGAAGCTCTCCGACATCGGCCTGTCGCTGCCTGATCTCACGCTTTTCTATGGTGAGCATCGTGGCGACAAGGTGTTGCGCGCGCAGATATCGTCGCAACATGCCGGCATCTCGCTCGATGATGTCCTGGTCACCGCCGGTGCCGCAGGCGCGCTGTTCATCATCTCGACCTCGCTTTTGTCGGCGAACGACCATGTCGTCGTCATCAGGCCCAACTACGCCACCAACATCGAAACCCCACGGGCGATCGGCTGTGCCATCGGCTTTGTAGACCTGGCTTTCGAGGAAGGCTTCGCCATCGATGTCGAGCGCGTCAAGGCGGCGATGCAGCCGAACACCAGGCTGATCAGCGTCACCTGCCCGCACAATCCGACCGGCACGATGATGAGCCGGACCGATCTCGATGCGCTGGTGGCGCTGGCCGAAAGCAGCCACTGCCATCTGCTGGTCGACGAGACCTACCGCGACCTCTCCTATGGCAAGCGGCTGCCGTCGGCCGCGTCGCTGAGCCGGAAGGCGATCAGCGTCTCGTCATTGTCCAGGGCCTTCGGCATTCCCGGCATCCGCATCGGCTGGCTGATCACCAAGGATGCGGAGCTTCAGGAAAAGTTCCTTGCCGCCAAGGAGCAGATCGGCATCTGTGGCAGCGTCATCGACGAAGGCATCGCGCGCGGCATGCTCGAGCGCCGCGACGCCTTCCTGGCGACGCTGCTGCCTGAAATGGCGAAGCGCCGCGACATCGTCCAAGCATGGATCGACCGCGAGCCGCTCGTCGACTGGGTGCGGCCGGAAGGTGGCGTCGTCGGCTTCCCCCGCCTGAATGTCGATCACGGTTTCGACCTCGACCGGTTCTATGTGAATCTGCTGGAGAACCACGGCACGTATGTCGGGCCCGGCCACTGGTTCGAGATGGAGAAGCGCTTCTTCCGCATCGGCTTTGGCTGGCCGACGGAAGCCGAACTACGCGGCGGCCTCGACGCAATCTCCGCCGCGCTGCAGCAGTAAACTCCCCGTGCGGTCGATGGAGCAGGTTGAAAATTCCTTGATCCAGCACCGATTTTGACGCATATCCGCGGCGAACTGAGCTAAAAGTTCCGCCAGCCGGACCAGCGCCCATCGTGGAAGTGCCCCGCCAGCTGATGCCATCACAACGGGGCCTCTTGAATCCATGACAACCGAACAGATATTGCCCGACCAGCGCTATGCCGCGTTCCGCCATCGCTCCTTCCTGAGCTATTGGGCGGCGCGTTTCCTCACCACCTTCGCCACCATGATCGTGTCCGTCGCTGTCGGCTGGCAGATGTACGACCTGACCCGGAACCCGCTCGATCTCGGCCTGGTCGGCATCGTCCAGTTCCTGCCTTCGCTGCTGCTGGTGCTGGTCACCGGCGTCGTCGCCGACCGCTTCGGGCGTCGGCTGATCATGGCGCTGGCGGTGGTGCTGGAAGCGATCTGCGCGCTGACGCTGCTGCTTCTGACGCTTCGCGGCATCGGCGGGCCGCTGCCGATTTTCGCCGTGCTTGCCATGTTTGGCATCGCCCGCGCCTTCTTCGGTCCGGCCTCCGCCTCGCTGTTCGCCAATCTGGTGCCGCCTGAGGATTTCGCCAACGCCATCGCCTGGAATTCATCGGCCTGGCAGACGGCGACCATCGTCGGTCCGGTTGCCGGCGGCCTGCTCTACGGCGTGTCGCCGGAAGTGGCCTACGGCACAGCCGCCGTCCTGATGCTTGTGTCCGGGCTGCTGATCTTCACCATCCCGAAGCCGTCGCAACGCACGGAGACCGAAAAGCCGACGATGCAGAACCTGTTCGGTGGGTTCAGCTACATCTGGAGCGAGAAGATCGTGCTGGGGGCTATCTCGCTCGATCTGTTCGCGGTGCTCCTGTCCGGCGCCTCGGCGCTGCTGCCGGTCTACGCGCGCGACATCCTTCAGCTCGGCCCCTGGGGTCTCGGTCTGCTGCGCTCGGCCCCGGGTGTCGGCGCTATCTGCGTCGCCGTCTGGCTGGCCGGCCATCCGATCCGCAACCATGCGGGTTTGATCATGCTCGGCTTTGTCGCCGCGTTCGGCGCCTTCACCGTGCTGTTCGGCCTGTCGACCATCACCTGGCTGTCGATTGTCGCCCTTGCCTTCCTTGGCGCCACCGACATGTTCAGCGTTTACATCAGGGAGACCTTGATCCAGCTGTGGACGCCCGACCATGTGCGTGGCCGCGTCAATGCCGTCAACCAGGTTTTCGTCGGAGCTTCCAACGAGGTCGGCGAATTCCGGGCCGGAACGATGGCAGCGCTGATCGGCACGGTACCGGCCGTCGTGGTCGGCGGCGTCGGCGCGATCGCCGTCGCCGGATTGTGGGTGGTGTTGTTCCCTCAACTACGCGGGGTGCGCCATCTCAGCGGGCGCAATTGACGCGCTCTATCGAGCGGCCAGCTTGCCGAAGATCAGACGCAGGAACTCGTCCAGCCATCGCTTGAGATGCATGTCCCAGATCAGCCGGCCGCCGAGATGATCGCGGCCGGGCTGCGCGCCCGGTAGCTCGAAGCGATGCGCGCCGCGCACCACCCAGCGCTGCATCATCACCCTGGTCAGCTCGCCATGGAACTGGATGCCCCAGGCATTGTCACCATAGCGGAAGGCCTGATTGGGATAGGTCTCGGCCGTCGCCAGCAGCGTTGCGTCCCTGGGTAGCGAAAAGCCCTCGCGGTGGAACTGATAGACCATCTCAGGCCAATGCATCAGTTGCTTGCCGGCTTCGGTCGCCTTCAGCGGATACCAGCCGACCTCGACCAGCCCTTCGCCGTGGCCCTCGACCTTGCCGCCGAGATGGTTGACCAGCATCTGCGCGCCAAGGCAGATGCCGAGGCACGGCCGGTTCTCCCTGAGCGGTATTTCCAGCCAACTGGTCTCGCGGCGGACGAATTCATCCTCGTCATTGGCACTCATCGGCCCGCCGAACACCACCGTGCCGGCATGGCCGTCCAGCGTGTCCGGCAAAGTGTCGCCCAGCGGCGGACGTCGGACGTCGAGCTCGAAGCCCTCTTCCAGCAGCATATGGCCGATGCGCCCGGGGCTCGAATTCTCCTGATGCAGCACGATAAGTATCTTCGGCTTCGAACTCGTTTGGCGCGGCATGGGAAGGCGAAAATCCTATTCGTCGCTCGATGTTCCGGTGGCGCCAGGTGCAAGTGCGGCCGCCTTGCGGCGCGCCTCGACACGGTCGCGGCGTTCGACGCCGATCAGCTCGGCGACGCGCCAGACAGTGTTGTCCTCCAGCTCGTGCAGCTCGCCATCGGCATAGACGATTTCCCACATCAGGCCGATGAAGGCCTTGCGCGCATCGGCATCGAGATGACGCTTCAAGACACTGGTGAAGGCATAGAGGTCGATCGCCTCATTGTCGGCCCGCTCGCCGGCGGCGACAAGCGCTTCAAGTTCGGCACCGCTGATCGAGTAGCTCTGCGCCAGCACCGCCTTGAACCGCTCCCATTCGACATCCTGGCGCACGCCATCGGCGTTCATCACATGGTAGAGCAGCGCCGAAGCCGCAACGCGGGGATCGTCCGCACTGGAATGCGCGCCAGCGCCGGACGGCAAATCCCTGAGAAATGACAGAACGCGTTCAAACATAGATCCATTCCTCAGAGCATGATGCCGAAAAGTGTGAAGCGGTTTTCTCGGACAAACGGGACCCGTTTGTCCAGACATCATGCTCTTTTTCCTTGAGTCAGAGGGGCCTGGCGGCCGGCCCAATTCAAAACAACCGAAACCGGCGTGGCGATTTTTCCGCTTCCTCGTCCGGATCGACGCCGGGATCGTCCGGCAGCCGCGTATGTTCCTCGGCCGGCTCGACGCCCTCGGCATCGGTCGGCACCGCGGCGAAGGCCGCCGCCGTGATCGGCCTGACATGATCCTCTTGGCTCTCTGTGTCCTTATCCGCGCTCCCGGCCGGACGGATTTCATCGATCACCTCGACCGGCCTCTTCTCGCTCGTCGGCTTTGCCAGTGCTTCAACGACCGGCGCCGCACTGGCCGGTGCATCGTCATGGCTGTCGATCAACTGGCCGAGACGCTCCATTGGGGCGCGCCACTCGAAGGCGTCTAGCCGGCCCGTGATCGGCGATACCGGCGCCCAGCGCTCGGACACCACGCCGTCGGCGACCCAGGCCGGATCGCGCGGCGCCCGTACCGCCCTGGACAAAAGCTGCCGCACCTTGCCCTGATCGCCGGTCTCGGCCTCCTCGATGTCGGCGAGCAGCAGATAGGCGCCCTCGCGGCGGTCCATCCGGATCGCGGCCTCGGCCTCGCGGCGGGCGGTCGAGAAGTCCTGCGCGTCGAGTGCGGCGCGCGCCACCGTCATCGACGATTCGGCGTGGTTCTTCTTCATCTCCTGCAGCTTCTTCGCCCGGTTGAGGCGGTCGAGCACGGCGTCACCCGGCCTTGCATGTGTATAGAGCTCGGCGACCTCAGGGTGCGGCTCGGCCTTCCACGCCGCCTCGAGGATCTTTGAGCCCTTACGCACGTCGTTCTGCTTGAACAATGCCGCGGCGGCGGCAACGGCGGCGGGCGCGAAGTCCGGCCGAAGCCGGTTGGCCTCGATCGCCGCGGTTCTGGCGGCAGCGGGATCGCTGTCGGCGAGCGCCTGCGCCTTGGCGGTCAACAGCACGGCGCGGCGGCGATTGGCGGCTTCGCGCTCGATCTGCCGTGTCGCCTTCTGCGCGTCGACCAGTTTCAAGGCACCGTCCCAGTCGCCGCGCGCCGTCAACTCTTCCAGCGTCGATTCGGCGGCCCAGGCCAGCTGCGGCGCCACCGCCGCGGCGCGGCCGGCGTAGTGTCTGGCGGCGTTGCGGTCGCCGAGCCGTTCGGCTTCGAGATAGAGCCCGCGCAGGCCCAACAGCCGCATTTCGGGATCGTCGAGCATGCTCTCGAATTTCTGCCGCGCTCCTTCATGATCGCCTTCGAGCAGCGACGCCTGCGCCTCCAGCAGATGGATCAGCGGTTCCTGGTCGGAACGGATCAGCTTGGCCGCTTCCTTGGTCTTCTTGCGGGCCAGCGCCCCGTCACCGGCGCCGGCGGCGATCATGCCGGTCGAGAGCGCCTGATAGCCGCGATCGCGGCGGCGGACGCGGAAATAGCGCGAGATGGTGTAGGGGCTGTTCCACAGCGACTTGAGCAGCCACCACAGGATCATCACCGCGGCGACGACGGCGACGACAGCCACCGCCGCCACCATCAGACTGACCTGGTATTGATAGCCGCTGAAGGTGACGACCATGTCGCCCGGACGGTCGGCCAGCCAGGCAAAGCCCAGTCCGAGCGCGAAAACGACGATGAGGAAGCCCAGCAGGCGGATCATTCTGTTGCCCTCATGCCTTCATCGCGCCGGAGATCAGTGCGTCGACCTGCGTTTCGACCTCGATGCGTGCCTTCAGTTTGCCGGCAAAGTCGGCGCCGGCAGCCTTGGCGGCTTGCGGCAGCGTGTCGTATTCACTGAGTGCCTTGGCGTAGTCGCCCTGTTTGACCGCCGCCTCCATACGCGCGACGATTTCGGGCGCACCAGCACCTTCGACAGCGCCGATCGGCCTGACCTTCACCAGCGATTCGGCGCTCGACAAAAGGTTCTGCAGGAAGCCGGCATTCTCATCGACAGGGGTTGCCGCGGCGACCATGGCAGTGGCGGCGGCATCTGTCTGCGATGCGATCTCGGTGCGGGTGGGGACGCCCTTTTCGGCATAGGGGCGCAAGGTCGCAAGCTGCGGCGCATCCGGCGAAATCGCGGCGAGGGTTTCGAGTTCGGCCGCAAACGGCCCGCCACGCTCGAGCGCCGCCTTCAACGCCGACGCGGCGATGGCGAGGGCGATCTTCGGCTGTCCGGCCGTCGCTTCTACCTTGCCGGAAAGTTGCGACACCGACTGCTCCAATGCGGTGAGCCTGCCATCTTGCGCCGCCACCGCCGCGCTGGCCGACTTCACCAGTGTATCGAGGCCGGCCAGTTTTTCGTTGAGCGGGCCGAGATCGACCGGCGCCGTGCCGCCTGCCTTGCCAAGGGCTGCGACCTCCGATTCGATCTGCTTGATCCTGTCGCCGAGTGCGGCGAGCCCGGCAGTGTCGCCTGCTCCGCCGGATTCGACCGCCGATTTCAGCGCCGCGACATCGGCCCTGACCTGCTCCAAGCCTGAAGACAGCCCGACCACTTTGGCTGCTGCATCGCTGTTGCCGCTAGCTTCCTTCAAACCGGCGATTTCGCTCTTCAGCGAAGCGATCTCGCCATTGACGCCCTCGAGCGAGACACCGGCATTGGAGCCCGGCGCGCCGAGCAGGCCCGCAAATTGCAGCCCCCCGGCGCCGAGCAGCGCGATGACGCCACCGATGATACCGGCAGCGATGCCGTTGAAGCCGCTACGCCTTGCCGGGGGCGGTACCATTTCCTCGTCCCGTGCCTCGGTTTTGGCTTTGTTGCCGTCGGTCTGCGTGCGCTTCGCCGATGCGTCCTCGAAATTGTAGTCGAAGGCTTTGGTTTTGCCGGCCGGCGCGTCGGACGATCCGGGATCGTTGGACGATTCGGGACCGTCGAACGATCCGGGATAGGGGAGCTCAGCTTCGCTATCGCCCTTGGCCGCCGCTGGCTGTTCCGATTCGGCCTGGGCGTCGGCATGCTCCCAGGGCTCTAGGTCGATCTGGTCCGCATGCACCGGCTCTTCGGGAACCTCAGCCTGCGAAGCGTTCTCTGCTTCCTCAGCCTTCGCCTCGTCTGTCTGAGCCCTGGCTGCATCCTCGTCGACGACGCGTGAAACGGCGCCTGGCTCCAGATCGATGGTCACCGGCTCGCGGCGGCTTTTCGAGTGTCGCATCTTCGGCGTCTTGACCATGCCTGGCTCCGCACAATTCGCTTCGTCTCAACGCCTTGCGGCGCACGATGGTTCAGAAAGGGGTCTAGCACATCACCAAGCGGTGAAAAGGGGCGGTGTGATGACGCGGCTCAGAGCCGCGCCTGCAAAAGCGCCAGCAGGGCTTCCTCGTCAGGCCGCGCGGCAATGCGGGTTCTTTCGCTGATGGTATCGTCGAGGGCTGCCGCGATGCGCGCGGAAAGTGTGAAAAACCACGCCTTTTCAAACAGCCCTTGCAGAGCGGGCCGGCTGGCCAGCACTTGGATCGCGGCAGCCGCCTTGGCTGAATAAAGCAGCACCGCGTCGACAGGTTGGCCAGACAAACGCTCAAGGATGGCTTCGTCCGAGTAACCCACGGCTGGTGTGTCATAAGTCTCGACAGCGTGGACTTGAACGCCCGCGGCCGCCAGCCTCTGTTCGAATGCCGGAAACCGCACGCGTCCACAGAGATAGACGATGGTCTTCCCTAGGAGATCACCCGCAAGACTGTCGGCAAGCACTTCGGCACTGCCCTGACCTTCGCCGACCCACAAAAACCCCGCTTCGCGCGCGGCTTTCGCCGTTCTTTCGCCAACGGCGTGGCAAGGCAAGGCTGCGAGCGCCGCGATGAGTTCCTTGGGTGCATGGCGCACGGCGTTGGCGCTGGTAATGGCCACGGCGACGGCATCGTCTGGAACCGCTCTGCCCTCGACCGGCAAAGCCACCGTATCGGTCAAGGGCAGCAGAACCGGCTGGAACCCAGCGGCCCGAAGTTGCCGCGCTGTACGCGAGGCGGCAGGTTCCGGTCTCGTCACAAGGACGCGAAGCATTTCAGAGCCAGCCGTCGAAGAACTTTTCACCGGCTTTGGCCCGTACTGTCCGGGCTGCTTCGGCACCGATGCGGGCGGCGTCGTGCGCAGGTCCCTGCAGCTCGACCGTGTGCGACTGCGTGCCGTCGGGCGAGATGATCAGTCCGGCGAACGACAGTTTTCCGGCCTCGATCGTCGCATAACCAGCGATCGGCGTGCGGCAGGAACCGTCGAGCGCCGCCAGGAAGGCGCGTTCGCAGGCCAGCGCCTGACCGGTCGGCACATCATGGATAGCCGCCAGCATCTTTTCGACATCGCGGTCGCCGATACGCGTTTCGATGCAGATCGCGCCTTGCCCCGGCGCCGGCGGGAAGATGTCGAGCGGTATCAGGTCGGTGACGACATGCTCGAGCCCAAGGCGCTTCAGCCCTGCATAAGCCAGGATGGTGCCGGCGGCGACGCCTTCGTCGAGCTTGCGCAGCCGCGTCTGCACGTTGCCGCGGAACATCACCACGTCGAGATCGGGCCGCATGCGGCGGGTCAGCGCCTGCCGCCGCAGCGACGACGAGCCGACTTTCGCTCCCTGCGGCAGTTCGGCGATCGTCTTCGCCGCCTTGCCGACAAAGGCGTCGCGCGCGTCCTCGCGTGGCAGGAAGGCGGACAATTCGAGACCGTCGGGCAGCTGCGTCGGCATGTCCTTCGACGAGTGCACGGCGATGTCGATCCGGCCCGCCAGCAGCGCCTCCTCGATCTCCTTGGTGAACAGGCCCTTGCCACCGGCTTCCGACAGCGGCCGGTCCTGGATGCGGTCGCCGCTGGTCGAGATGACGACAACCTCGAACGCCTCCGCCGGCATGCCGTGCGCGGCCATCAGCCGCGCCTGCGTTTCATGCGCCTGTGCCAGCGCCAGCGGACTGCCGCGTGTTCCGATTCTCAAGGTTGTTTGCATGGCGCGCGGTCCGTGATACCCCCCGGCCTGAGCATTTTGCAGCCAAGTGGAGCCACTTGGCGTCGCAGAAATGCGGCTAAAGTAACCGAGGCCTTTTCCGGCCTTTCTCCTAGCGGGGAAAGGCCTGACAGACAATCTCTTGGGATAGCGACGAATTGATCCGCGTTCTTGGCATAGAGACGAGTTGTGACGAAACCGCAGCCAGCGTCGTGGCGGTAGACGGCGACGCCGCGCCAAAAATCCTGTCCAACATCGTGCTTAGCCAGATCGAGGAACATGCCGCATTCGGCGGCGTCGTGCCGGAGATCGCGGCCCGCGCCCATGTCGAGGCGCTGGACGGCATCATCGAGGCGGCCCTTGCCGATTCGGGCGTCGCGCTCGCTGACATCGATGCGATCGCCGCGACCGCCGGTCCTGGCCTGGTCGGCGGGCTGATCGTCGGGCTGATGACGGCCAAGGCGATCGCCGCGGCGGCCAACAAGCCGCTGATCGCCATCAACCATCTCGAAGGTCATGCCTTGACGGCACGGCTAACCGACGGGCTCGATTTTCCCTATCTGCTGCTGCTGGTCTCCGGCGGCCATACGCAGATTCTCGCCGTGCGTGGCGTCAGTGACTATCAGCGCTGGGCAACCACCATCGACGACGCGCTCGGCGAGGCCTTCGACAAGACGGCCAAGATGCTCGGCCTGCCCTATCCCGGCGGACCGAATGTCGAGACGGCGGCACAGGCCGGCAATGCCTCACGCTTTGTCTTTCCGCGTCCGATGAAGGGCTCGGCACAGCCCGATTTCTCCTTCTCCGGATTGAAGACCGCCGTGCGCCAGGCGGCGACGGCGATTGAGCCCTTGAGCGACCAGGATGTCGCCGACATCTGTGCCTCGTTCCAGGCGGCGGTCGCCGATGCGCTGGCCGACCGCGTTTCTCGCGCGTTGGCCCGCTTTCGAGAAACATTTCCCGCCACCAAGACTCCGGCGCTGGTCGTTGCCGGCGGCGTCGCCGCCAACCGTACTATCAAGGCGATGCTTGAGCGGCTCTGCGCCGAATCCGGCTTCACCTTCATTGCGCCGCCGCTAAAGCTTTGCACCGACAATGCGGCGATGATCGCCTGGGCTGGCATCGAGCGGCTGCGCCAAGGCATGGCGCAGGACAACGGCTTCGATTTCGTGCCGCGCTCGCGCTGGCCGCTGGACAGCATCTCGACCCCGATGGTCGGCTCCGGCCGGCGCGGAGCCAAGGCATGAACGAGGGGGCAATGAGCCGCAACGACACAGCGCCAACCGGCTGGCGCGTTGCCGTGCTCGGCGGCGGGGCCTGGGGCACTGCCTTGGCGCTGGCCATGCTGCGCGCCGGCCATTTCGTCCGCCTTTACGCGCGCGACCCGGAGACCGTCGCCGCGATCGACCGCGGCGAAAATCCACGCTATCTGCCGGGCATTACGCTCCAGGCCGGCATCGTGGCGACGAGCAATATCCAAGCCGCGCTCGACGGCGCCGATTGCGTGCTGGCGGTGACACCGGCGCAGTCGCTGCGGGCTACGCTGGCGGCAGCGAAGGACCATATGCCGGCCGGCATCCCGCTCGTTCTCTGCGCCAAGGGCATCGAGCGCGATACCGGTGCCTTGCTGTCGGCAATCGTCGAAGAAATCCTGCCGCAAAATCCGGTCGCGGCTCTGTCGGGTCCAAGCTTCGCCACCGATGTCGCCCGCGGCCTGCCGACGGCCGTGGTCGTCGCCGCCCGCGATGAGGCTCTCGCCGCCGATCTCGCCGCCCGCTTTTCAGCCGAGAACCTGCGCTGTTATTCGAACGACGACCTGATCGGCGTCGAAATCGGCGGCGCTTTGAAGAACGTCTTTGCCATCGCCGCAGGCGCCGTCACCGGCGCCGGGCTCGGCGCCAGCGCCCAGGCCGCCATGGTGACGCGCGGCTTTGTCGAACTGCGCCGCATAGGTGCCGCCTTCGGCGCCAGGCCCGAAACCTTGATGGGGCTTTCCGGCCTTGGCGACCTGCTGCTCACCTGCTCGTCCACCCAGTCGCGCAATTTCGCCTATGGGCTGGCGCTCGGGCAAGGCAAGCCTCTTGCCGGATTGCCGCTGGCCGAAGGCGTGCCGACGGCGGCGATCGCTGCCCGCATTGCCATGGAGCATAATATCGATGCCCCGATCATTGCCGCGGTCGCTGCCATTCTGGACGGCGCTATCACCATCCGGCAGGCTGTGACGGCCTTGATGACCCGGCCGCTGAAGACCGAAACCAACGATTGATCCCACGACATCGATCCAACGACCAGGAGAGAGACCATGCTGTTTGCTGTGATTTGCAAGGACAAGCCGGGAAGCCTGCAAGTGCGCCTTGACACCCGGCCCGAGCACATCGCCTTCCTCGAAGAACTGAACGGCGACAAGAAACTGGCTTTCGCCGGTCCGTTCCTTGACCCCGAAGGCAAGCCCAACGGCAGCCTCGTCGTCGTCGAGGCACCCGACATGGCGGGTGCACAGGCCCTGTCGGCCGCCGACCCCTACGCCAAGGCCGGGCTGTTCGAGAGCGTCGAAATCCGCCCATGGAACTGGACGTTCAACAAGCCGGCGGCTAGTTAATTCCGGTCGTAGGCGGTGACCCGCGAGGAGGAGCAAAAGAAATGAACTACTGGCTGTTCAAATCCGAACCCTCGGTCTTCTCCTTCGAGGCGTTGAAAGCCAAGGGCAAGGCCGGCACGCAATGGGACGGCGTGCGCAACTACGCCGCACGCAACAACATGAAGGCGATGCAGATCGGCGATCTCGGCTTCTTCTATCATTCCAACGAGGGGCTGAACGTGGTCGGCATCGCCGAGGTCTGCGCGCTGGCCCATCCCGACACCACGACCGACGACCCGCGCTGGGAGTGCGTCGATATCCGCGCCGTCAGGGATGTGCCGAACCCGCCGACGCTGGAAGACGTCAAGGCCAATCCAAAGCTTGCCGACATGGCTCTGGTGCGGCTCGGGCGGCTTTCCGTGCAGCCGGTGACGCCGGCCGAATGGAAGGAAGTCTGCCGCATGGGCGGCTTGATGCCGGCTCCGTGACGGCGCTGACGCCGAACAGCGCCAAACAATTCATCCTCGACAACACGGCGCTGATGGCGCCGCCGCACGTGCCGGAAATCCTGCTTCATCTTGCTGACGAAGCGCATGATTTGTGGCAGCGGACCGAGGACGAGTTGGTCGAGATCGGCCTGCCGCCGCCCTTCTGGGCCTTTGCCTGGGCCGGCGGCCAGGGCCTTGCTCGCTACATCCTGGACAATCCCGGCACCGTGCGGGGCAAGCGCGTCCTCGACTTCGCCTGCGGCTGCGGCCTTGTCGCCATCGCCGCCGCCAAGGCCGGCGCTGCCAAGGTGATCGCAACCGACATCGATCCGTTCTGCGCGACCGCGATTTGTCTCAATGGCGAAGCCAACGACGCCGGAATCGAATTCCTCGGCACGGATTGCATCGGCACCGATGCGGGATGGGACATGATCCTGGCCGGCGACGTTTTCTACGACAGATCATTCGCCGACCGGCTGATGCCGTGGTTCTCAACCCTAGTGGCGCGCGGCGCGGAGATTCTTGTCGGCGACCCCGGCCGGTCGTATATGCCGAAGTCCGGGCTGGAACCCCTTGCGGTCTATGAAGTGGCCGTCACACGGGCTCTGGAGGATACGCTGGTCAAGCGCACGACGGTCTGGCGCTTTGCTTGACGCCATCGCCGAACAGGCGTTCCATCATATCCGCATCTGGAGGGGGGACTCATGGATTTTTCAGCCGTGAACTGGCTGGCGGTGATCGCCGCCGCAATCGTGGCATGGCTGTTCGGCGCCGCCTGGTACATGGGCCTGAGCAAGCCATGGCTGAAAGCCGCCAAACTTGATCCGACCACGATGAAAAAATCGCCTCTGCCCTTCGTGATCAGCTTCATCGCCGAACTGGTCATGGCGTACATATTGGCGCTTGTCGTCGGCGCGATAACGGGCGGCGAGCCGACATTGCTCGCCGGGCTGATCTTCGGCTTCGTGCTTTGGCTGGGCTTTGTCGCCACAACGCTCTCGGTCAACCATCGCTACGAGAATTTCGGCTGGGATCTGACCCTCATCGACGGCGGCCATTGGCTCGGCGTGTTGCTGATCATCGGCGCCGTGATCGGCTGGTTCGGCGCCGCGGCAGCTTGACAGCCTGCCGCAATCTCAGGTCCGCGTCTTGGCGACTTCCTCGAGAATCCAATCGCGAAAGGCGACGATACGCGGATCGTCAGCGGTACTCTCGGGATAGACCAGGAAATACGCGAACTCGGGCGCTACCCGCAGGCCGAGTTCAAAAGGTTGCACCAGCCTTCCCTGGGAAAGGTCGTTCGCCACCATGGCGAAATCGGCGAGCGCGACGGCATTGCCGTCGAGCGCCGCCTGGACGGCATCTGTAGAGTTTTTGAACACGACAGTTCGGCTGTCGTCGAAATCGTTGACACCGGCGGCCGCCATCCACATCCGCCAGTTCGGCCATGTCACGCCTTGTCGCGACCACTCGATATGGGCAAGCGTGTGGTTGAAAAGATCGCGCGGCTCGCGCAGCGGCGGACCGGAGGTCAACAGGCTCGGGCTGCACACCGGAATGAGGATGTTGTCGAACAGCCGGTGGGCGCGAAGTCCCGGGTATTTGCCGGCACCAAAGCGGATGCCGACATCGATGTCATCAAGTTCGAAATCCCGCAGTTCATAGGCGATGTCGAATCTCAGCTCGATATGGGGCTGATGCTTGCGAAAATGGTCGACGCGACGCATCAGCCATTTTGACGCGAACTGTGCGTCGAGCGTCACCTTCAAAAGGGCCGTACCGCGCGTCAGCTTATGCGCCCGCGAAACGGCCCGGCCTAGCAGGTCGAGCGCGTCAGTGGAGGCCCCGAACAGCACAGCGCCCGCCTCGGTCAGCCGGATGGTGCGGCTGGTGCGTGTAAAGAGCACCAGTCCGAGCTGATCTTCGATTTCCTTGATCTGGTGGCTGACGGCGGCTGGCGTCAGGCCCAGCTCATCGGCGGCGCGGGTGAAATTAAGGTGCCGGGCCGCTGCTTCCAGCGTCCTCAAGGCGCGAGTTCCGGGCAGCAGGCGGGCCATCTTATCCTCAAAGAAAACTTGATGATCCAGAGAAAACTACTCGTTTCTCACAGTAATTTCAATATGCCATGATCCAGCCATCGAAGCATTATCAAGCCGGACTTGATGTCCGGAGAGAACGGATCACCCCATGTCCATCATCGCTTTGAATTCATCGACACGCCGTCCGGCCTGGCTGACGGAGGCCCTTGACTGGCTGCGCCATGCCCGGGTCGCGATCAATCTCCCGCACCAGAACGTCGAAGACCTGTCGGATCGGCAGCTGCGCGACGTCGGCGCCAGGCGCAAGGACGTTGCACGCGCCATGGACCGCGAAATGGGCCGCCTCGGCCTTCTCGACATCGGCTGGCAAAGGAATAAGGAGACAGGCAGTAAAGGAATAGGGGGCTAAAGCGCGCCGACGCGCATCCACTCCCAACTCCCTACTCCCTACTCCCTACTCCCTACCTCACCACCCTCACCACCGTCCGATCCGACAGCAGCGGCAAAAGCCGCGCCATGGTTCGCGCCGTCACTGCCACGCAGCCTTGCGTCGGCGTGAAGCCGGGGCGCGCCAGGTGGAAGAAGATAGCGCTGCCGCGGCCGCGCCGGCGTGGCGCCACGTTCCAGTCGAGCACCAGGCAGGCATCGTAGAGCCGGTCGTCGCGCCGCATGCGTTCGTGGCTGGCACCATAGGGGATCTTGACCGGCCTGTTGTAATTGCGGTCGTCAGGCACTTCGCACCAGCCCAGATCAGGCCCGATCGGCGTCATCGTCAGACGGGTCTTGCGGCCGTTGGAGAACTGATCTCCTCGGAAATATCCCGACAGGATCCGCATCGAGGCCAGCGGCGTGGCGCCGTCGCCTTCGCGCTTGTCGGCCGAGATACCGCCGCCCCCCAGCGCGCACGCAAACACCGTTTTGCCAGCCTGCAGCAGGCCCTGGCTTGGATGGCCGGGCCTGGCCCGCACGGTCAGCACGCGCAGCCCTTTTCGCAAAATTGCGCCGGCTGCATTGCGATCGTGTTTTTTCTTGTATGATCGTGCCACGGAACAAATCACTGTGATCGGCTGTTGTGCCGGTCAGCTTCCGCATAAACAGGCAGCGGTCAACTGAATTTTCTTTTCAAAACAACGGATTGATCCATGACTTCACGCACCATTCTAATCGTCGATGACGATGACGACCTGCGCGGCACCCTGGTCGAGCAATTGTCCCTTTACGAGGAATTCGACGTGCTGCAGGAATCGACTGCGGCAAAAGGTGTCGCGACTGCGCGCGGCGGCCTCATCGATCTGCTCATCATGGATGTCGGGCTGCCCGACATGGATGGCCGCGAAGCGGTAAAGATCCTGCGCAAGGGCGGCTACAAGGCGCCCATCATCATGCTCACCGGCCACGACACCGATTCGGACACGATCCTTGGCCTCGAAGCCGGCGCCAACGACTATGTGACGAAGCCGTTCCGTTTCGCTGTGCTGCTCGCGCGCATTCGCGCGCAATTGCGCCAGCATGAGCAGAGCGAGGACGCCACTTTCTCGGTTGGGCCTTACACCTTCAAGCCCAGCCAGAAACTGCTGATCGATCCGCGCGGCGGCAAGGTACGGCTGACGGAAAAGGAGGCCTCGATCATCAAATATCTCTATCGCGCCGACCAGAAGGTGGTGACGCGCGACGTGCTGCTCGAGGAAGTGTGGGGCTACAATTCCGGCGTCACCACGCACACGCTGGAAACTCATGTCTACCGGCTACGCCAGAAGATCGAGCGCGATCCTTCCAATGCGGAAATTCTTGTGACAGAAAGCGGTGGCTACAAGCTGGTTCCTTAAACATTTCATTATCCAATGAGCGGTCTGGGCGGGACTGCTGTCGGGTGCGATCCTGTCGGAGGGGGATTCAGGATCGACTCGTGAAGGAGGGATTGGACTGACCGTTCGGGGACACAGCTAGATGGCGCTGGATGACGACATCCGCATCCTGTCCGCCGTGAGGCTCTTCGAGGGCTTCACGCAGGAACAATTGCGCCTGCTCGCCTTTGGCGCCGAGAACACCAGGCTGCTCGCCAACCACAAGCTTTACCGCGAGGACGACGAGGCCGATTCGGCCTATATCGTGGTCAGCGGGCGTATCGTGCTCTATCGGGAGCAGGATGGCGAACGCATCCCGATTGGCACCGTCGGCCCCGGCACGATCCTGAGCGAACTGGCCTTGATCGCCGACACCAATCGGCTGACCAGCGCATCGGCCGAAATCGATTCCGAAGTGATCCGGCTCAGCCGCAAGATGTTCCGCCGTATCCTGGAGGAATATCCCGAAGTGGCGGTGCAGTTGCACCAGCGCATCCTGGAGGATTTCCAGGCGATGATCCGCCGCATCGAAGAGCTGGCGCCACGCTTCACCGGGTGAGTTGGAGGCGCAGATATACGGGCTGACCGTATCTGAGGGTTCCGTTGACAGGCAACAGGTGAAATCCTACAGAACCCCTCGAAGGCGGGCGGCCTAACAGGCACCGCCACCACCAGGCTCCTGGGGAGCGAGGCATGCTGCTAGCTCGGTATGAGACGATCATCCTGTATGCCCGCAACGACGCGTTCGGCGACGGATTGATCCGGATTCCGGCTTTGCGCGCCGCCAGAACCGCGTTCCCCGATAGTTTTATCGTCTACGGAACCACCGGCTCGTCGTCCCTTGAACATGTCCTCGATCGCCATGCCGGCCACTTGGTCGATGCGATCAATGTACGGACGCCTCTGGCGCATCTGGTCGCCAGCCACCGCAAGGGTCCGGGGAGATTGGCCGTTGTCGATTTTCGCATCTCGGCGCGTTGGCTGCTCCAGGCCTCGGCGTCGCTGCTCGGCCGCGGGATCGCCTATGAAGCGAACTTTCCGGGTTTCGCACTTTCCTGGCGTCCTGGCCAAAGGCCCGAAGCGCGCCCCGAGCACAATGCATGGCGTTACCACCGCCTCATCGAGCGTCTTGCGGATAAACGGTTGCCTTTCGACCATCGGCTGGAGCCCACCCCGGCCGCACGGGCAGCGGCCAGGAGCCTGGTGGACGGCAAGCATGCTCCCTTGATCGTTGTCGCGGCGCATGGCGACGGCGGCAAACGTATGACAGCGGATCAGGTTGTCGCGATCTCCGACAGCTTGATCGCCGACGGGGCAAATCTTCTCTATGTGAAAACCCCGGGTGACGGCCCTGATATGGCTGAACTGGCTCAACGCGTGCCGAAGCTGCGGCTTGTCGATTCCAGCACGGTCGAGGGTGTCGATGTCAGCGATGTTCTGCTGGCGCTCGGAGAGTTTGCCGATCTTTACATTGGCGCCGAAGGCGGTATCGCACATCTCATGGCGACCGTGATGACGCCGATGGTTATCGTCAGTGGCGGCGCCAATATGGCCCGTTGGAGGCCGCTTTCCAATTGCGTGGACGTGATCGAGTCCCAGCATGCGAGTCCATCCGGCTTGGTCGCCAATGTCCCGGCGCCGAAAATCATCGAGGCGGCCCAGCGGATGCTGGCGACGCGCCACCGCGACCACCCCTACCTGCTGGATCACGCGGCAGGCGTATCAGCGCCGCAATTTCGGGACAACGACACGCGCAAGGACAAAGACTTGAAGCGCGTCGTTTGAATCCGTCTGGCGCGCTTTGGGGTGTGTTTGAGATTCAGATCAGGCCGCGTCGAAAAAGGCGGGTTCCGAGTGAAAGCACCGGTAGTATAGGAGGCCGTCATTTGCAGTCCGGCGGCCTCACTTGAATATAGACACACTTAATCCAGATCGAACCGCGCGATGACAGGCACATGGTCCGACGGGCGCTCCCAGCCGCGCGCCAGGCGCAGGATCTCGTAGCCGGAAAAGCTGGGCACCAGATTTGGCGACGACCAGACATGGTCGAGCCGGCGGCCACGGTTAGACGCTTCCCAATCCTGCGCTCGGTAGCTCCACCAGGTGTAGAGCTTCTGCTCGGGCGGCACGTTGAGCCGCATCAGGTCGGTCCAGTTGCCGGCGAGGCGCATCGCTTCGAAATTTTCCGTCTCGACCGGCGTGTGGCTGACGACGTTGAGCAGTTGCTTGTGCGACCAGACGTCGTGTTCGAGCGGCGCTATGTTGAGGTCGCCGACCAGTACAGAGCCGGACACCTCGTCATGTTCTGCCCGGATGGCATTCATCTCGGCGACGAAATCGAGCTTGTGCTTGAACTTCCTGTTGATGATGGGATCCGGTTCGTCGCCGCCCGCCGGAACGTAGAAATTGTGCAGCAGGATCGCCTTGCCGCCGGCCCGCACCGTCACCGAGAGGTGCCGGCTGTCCTCGATTTCGCAGAAACGCCGCTTCTCGACCACCTCGATCGGCCGCCGCGCCACCGTCGCGACGCCGTGATATCCCTTCTGGCCATGGAAGGCGATGTGCTCGTAGCCGAGCTTGCGGAAGGCTTTTTCGGGAAACAGCTCGTCCGGAACCTTGGTTTCCTGCAGGCAGAGCACGTCAGGCGCATGCTCGACGAGCAGGCGTTCGACGATCGGCATGCGCAGCCGAACGGAGTTGATGTTCCAGGTGGCGATGGAGAAGGGCATTGGCAATCCAGGACAGCGTGCAACCGGCCAGAACCGAAGGGTCCCGGCGGGGAAGACGCCTTTTGACGGAGTCAGCCCGGGAAATTGCCAGCCGCGGGCGGCAAAGACAAGCCGGGCAACGCCCGACGAGGCGCGGCCCGCTGCTTTCCACAGCTATAACGACAGGCTTAGCGCGGCCTGTTGGTGTTGAGCTCGCGGTTCGCCGTGTAGTCGATGGCAAAAGTGTCAGGCGCGAAGCTGACGCCTTCCTTGGTGTTGAAGATCATCACCGTCGTATCCTTGCCCTGCGCGTCGGTGATCGTCCACTGTCGCAGATCGAAGGTTTTCGGATCGAACATCATGGTGATCTTCGAATTGCCGAACACCGATTTGTCGGCGAGCTGGATGGTGGTGAGGTCATCCTCCTGCTTGACGCTTTTGACCCGGTCGCCGGAGAGGTCGATCCTGTCGTCGAGCAGCAGCTTCAAAGGCGTCTTCGACAGCGGATAGAGATCTGACGTGTTGAGCTTCTTGTTCAGGATGACCACCGACTTGCCGTCTGAAATCACCCGGAAGTTTGAAGAGCCATCATAGTTGAAGCGGATCTTGCCCGGCCGTTCGAGGAAGAACTTGCCGCCGGTCTGCTCGCCCTTGGGGCCGAACTGCACGAATTCTCCGCTCATCGATTTGACCGAGGAAAAATGGTCGGCGATCTTCTGTGCCGCGGCCGGCACGGCCGCCTGCGCCGAGGCCAGCACCTGGAAGCCGGGCACCGCGTTGAAGGCTGCCGCCCCTGCAATCGCCAGGCCGAGGCCTAGCAACTGACGCCGTGAGGGAGCAACTTTGCCGGGCACTGAAGGATCATTTTTCATGTCGGTCACTCTCATCTGATTCCTGAGTTGTTCTGTGCTTGGACCGCCAGTTGGGCCGAAATTTGGCGGGTCAGGCGTCCCTCAGCCGCTTCAACGCCTTGAAACGTTCAAGGTTGCCGGACCGGCTGTGACAAGGGTCAGGCCTTCTCGTCAGAACTTGTCGTCTTCGGTCGGCACCAGGATCTCGCGCTTGCCGGCATGGTTGGCCGGGCCGACGATGCCCTCCTTCTCCATCTTCTCGATGATCGAGGCGGCGCGGTTGTAGCCGATGCCCAGCCGGCGCTGGATATAGCTGGTCGAGGCCTTGCCGTCGCGCAGCACAACGGAAACCGCCTGATCGTAAGGATCGTCGGAATCCTCGAAATTGCCGTTGCCGCCACCACCGCCTGAACCACCCTTGCCGGACGGCTCGTCGTCGTCCTCGCCGTCGTCCTCGGTGATGGCGTCGAGATATTCCGGCACGCCCTGCAGCTTCAGATGCGCGACGATCTTCTCGACCTCTTCGTCGGCGACGAACGGGCCGTGCACGCGCTGGATACGGCCGCCGCCGGCCATGTAGAGCATGTCGCCCATGCCGAGCAGTTGCTCGGCGCCTTGTTCGCCCAGGATGGTGCGGCTGTCGATCTTCGACGTCACCTGGAAGGAGATGCGGGTCGGGAAATTGGCCTTGATGGTGCCGGTGATGACGTCGACCGACGGACGCTGCGTTGCCATGATGACATGGATGCCCGCGGCGCGCGCCATCTGCGCCAGGCGCTGCACGGCACCCTCGATGTCCTTGCCGGCGACCATCATCAGGTCGGCCATCTCGTCGATGATGACGACGATATAGGGCATCGGTTCGAGATCGAGATTCTCGGTCTCGTAGATCGCCTCGCCGGTCTGGCGGTCGAAGCCGGTCTGCACGGTGCGCGAGATCTTTTCGCCCTTCTTGTCCGCCTGGCTGACGCGGGCATTGAAACCGTCGATGTTGCGCACGCCGACCTTGGACATCTTGCGGTAGCGGTCCTCCATCTCGCGCACGGTCCATTTCAGCGCCACCACAGCCTTTTTCGGATCGGTGACGACCGGCGTCAGAAGATGCGGGATGCCGTCATAGACCGAGAGTTCCAGCATCTTCGGATCGATCATGATCAGCCGGCAATCCTGCGGCGTCAGCCGGTAGAGCAGCGACAGGATCATGGTGTTGATGGCGACCGATTTGCCAGAGCCGGTGGTGCCGGCGACCAGCACGTGCGGCATCTTGGCGATGTCGACGATGACCGCTTCGCCATTGATGGTCTTGCCCAGCGCCAGCGCCAGCTTGGCTTTCGTCGTCTCGAAATCACGGCTGGCTAGAATCTCCCTGAGATAGACGGTCTCGCGCTTGGCGTTCGGCAGTTCGATGCCGATGGCATTGCGGCCGGGCACCACGGCGACGCGGCAGGCGATGGCGCTCATCGAGCGGGCAATGTCGTCGGACAGGCCGATAACCCGCGACGATTTGATGCCAGGCGCCGGTTCGAGTTCATAGAGAGTGACCACCGGACCGGGACGGACGGCGATGATCTCGCCCTTGACGCCGAAATCCTCCAGCACGCCTTCGAGCAGGCGCGCATTCTGCTCCAGCGCGTCCTTGGACAGGCTGGCGTCGCGCACCACGTTCTTCGGTTCCGACAGGAAGTGCAGCGACGGCATTTCGAATTTGTCCGAGCCGATCAACGATGTCTGCGCCTCCCGCTGGACACGGGCGCCGGGAGCCGGACGCGGTGCCGGTGCCTCGACGCGGGTGGCGGCATCGGAGCGGAACGGCTGGACCTTGGTGGTGCCGCGCCTGATGGGCTCCTGTTCCGGCTCGAAATCCAGATCGTCGTCGGCTTCGAAAATATCGGCATCGTCGGGGTCGAGCGAGACGCTGCGGTCATTGACCATGGCGGCGAAGAATTCGGGCTCGACGCGGGCGCGGCCAGCCTGGCTCATCCGCGTTTCAGCGAACTCAGCCGATTCGACCCGTTCGGCGGCGCGCCGCCAGGCGGTGGAGCGCTGTTCCATCTCCGGCTCGTACTCGTCACGCTCCTGCCTTCGGCGCGCGGCGCGGCGGTGCATCCACGCGCGGAACGAGAGCCACCAATGAGTAATTGCCCCGAGCGCCAGGATACCCTCGTCGCCTTCGTCCTCATCATTGTCGAACAAAAGGTCGTCCTCGCGCGGATCTGTAGCGGGCTCGTCCTCCATGACGGCAAATCCGTTCTTGCGTCCGATCAGCGCCGACCCATGGGCAAAGAGCCACAGCGCGGGCGCGGCCAACAGGATGGCGATGATGCTGGCGATAAGCCCGGTCGGATAGCCGCCGATGACGACGCTTGGGATCTTCAGCACCATGTCGCCAAACACGCCGCCGAGGCCGGTAGGGAGCGGCCAGGTCTTGGGCGGTACCACACAACCGGCCATTGCCGCGGCCAACAGCGCGAAGCCGAACCAGGACAGCCCTCGCTTGGGCAGCCTGTCGATGCCGCGCGCGGAAAACAGCAGGAACCCCCAGATCACCGTCGGAACCAGCGCTGCGACGGCGGCGAGGCCGAAGAACTGCATAGCCAGATCGGAGAACACGGCACCCGCATAGCCCATGGCGTTGGTGACGGTGTTGTTCGTCGCGTGGGAGAAGCTCGGATCGGCGACGTTCCAGGTGGCAAGGCTGGCGACCCCGAAGGCGGTGAGCGCGAACAGCCCAGCGCCGACCAGCCGCCCGACCTGACGCCGCGCGAAGGCTTGGATGCCGTGCCCCGTATCGGCCAGCGCGAGCGGTGCTGAAGCCCCTGAACGCATGCTCTTCCCCGTCTGTCATGGACTCGCCAGGTGCGTGGCGCACTCCGGCAGATTCGGGTCTCAGACTATCGGTGGGAAGGTTAAAGGCGCATTAACTATAAGGGGTTGAGGTGATCAAACCTCGTTACCACCGGTTGAGCCGCTTGGAATACATGCAGCAGTGCCTTTGAGGCGCTGGCAAACACCATGATGGACGACGGAGCTGGCAGATAGACCTGCCGCGGAACGAGACAATAGCGGGCCTGCGTGCCCGCCATTGTCCGTTTTTGGCAACAAAAGATCGGGCTGGGGCCCGGCAGGTCAGTTGGCGCCACCGAGCGCCTGCAGGTTTGCGCAGAATTCGGCGTACGGCTTGCTCATCGCCGCATCCTGCATCGGGTAGGGAGGCGCTTCGCAGCGCCCCCCTCCCACACCACCGTACGAGCGGTTCCGCATACGGCGGTTCATGCAGTTTGG
>NZ_JAMYOR010000065.1:0-35620 GCF_040319965.1 Mesorhizobium sp. M0830
GGTCAATCCGAGCCGACCAAGAGACCGATCCTCCCTCAATCAGATGGCCTTCATATATGAATAACTTTCCCCGGACAGTCCTGCACTTGAGGGGGAGATGTCCGGCAGGACAGAGGGGGCGCCGTAGAGCGCCGATCTCAGCCCAAAAGCTGCTTGCTCAACCTCGCACATTGGACGCGGATATCCGGAATGGCGTCGATCTCGAAGAAGGTGCCGCGGGTCAGCGGGCCGACGGCGAGGATCTTGTCGGACGCGCTGCCGTCGCCGGCGATGATCTCGCAATTGGGCGACACGTCGAGGCCGATGCGCAGCGGGTCAGGCCGTGCCAGGCCGCGATCGACCAGCGAGCGCACGACGCTGTTCGACGAGGTCGAGATGTCCCTGACGATACCTGAGCAATCATAGATGCGAGCGACCTCGAATGTCTCGAGGCGCTGGGTGTGGCGCGACTGGATCTGGACGGTGAATTCGCCATTCTTGGCGATGGCCACGACGCGGCCGGCGACCAGGCGGATGCGGCCGGATTGCACGGCCTGCGTCACCTGCGCATAGACCTCGGGCGCCATGCGATGGCGATGGATGTCCCACCAGGCCTTGGTATGCTCGACAAAGCGGCGCTTGGCGGAAGCCGGCCAATTCTGCCAGATCTTCTGGTTGAACGGCCGCAGGCCGTCGACGACGTCGCGCCAGTCGATCCCGGCCTTTTGGTTTTCCTTGATCAGGTCGCGGAACCAGCCGACGAAGTAGGACAATTGGGTGCCGAGCGGAATGTCGGCGACGTCGAGCTTGATCGGATTACCCTTGCGATGAGGCGAGGGCAGCAGGCCGCGCCTGGATACCGCGATGATGTTGCCGCGATGGCCGCGCTGCTCCAGCGCCAGGAACGCGTCGACCATGCTGAGGCCGGTGCCAAGCACCATCACGCTCGCGTCCGAGGCAAGTGCGGTATCGGCCTCCGAGCCCATCCTGATGGCATGCCCTTGTGCCGGCTCCTCGTCATGGCCGGTCGCCAGCACGGCCAGATGCGCAACGACGCTGGTGCCATTGGCCAGCGCGACCTCGACACCGGAAGCGGTGGGCGTGATCGACAGGCTTTCCTCGTGGATCAGACGCAGGCGGCCGCTCTGCTTTTCGCGCGCTTCCAGATCGTCGAGCAACTCGCCGAGATAACGGGCATAGATGCTGCGCGGCGCGTAGACCGGCGCCTGGTCCGGTCTTGCCAGGCCGCGCTCCAGCAGCCAGCGCCAGAAATTGCCGGGATCGTCGGCATAGGCGCTCATGCCGGCGGCGCTGACATTGAGCACATGCGCCGACAGCAGCGTCGAATAGGCGATGCCCTGGCCGAAATGCGGCCGCTTTTCGATCAGCGTGACGCGCAGGTCGGGATTGGGCGATTTCAGCAGATGCGCGGCCAGCACGACGCCACTGGCGCCACCGCCGACGATGATGATCGAGTTGGCGCGCCCGGTCATGAGCATGCCCGCAATGTGCGCGGCGCCAGTGTCAGGCCTGGACCTTCACGCCGACCGCCAGGTCCACTTCGCTCGCGACCGGAAGGTCGTCGAGGGCGATGTCGCGCATTTCGGCGAGGCTGCGCTGATCGAGCACCTCGGCGATCGCCTGCCGGACCTCGAGCATCAGATGTCGGACTTGGCATGTCGCCTCGTTGCAATCTTCACAGCGCTGGTACTGGGTGCGGCTGGCACAAGGAATAGGCGCCAGCGGCCCATCGAGGACGCGCACGACATGGCCGACCTTGATCTCGTCGGCGGGGCGCGCCAGGCGGTAGCCGCCATCCTTGCCCTTGCGACTCTGGACGAAGCCGGCATTGCGCAGCTCGCCCAGGATGGCGTCGAGAAACTTCTTCGGGATGTTGTTGCCGGTGGCGATGTCGTTGACGAAGGCGAGCTGTCCGGCCGGCAATCGCGCGAGGTGGACGAGCGCCTTGAGGCCGTACTTACCTTTTTTGGTGAGCATGAAATCAAAATTTCTCTGTCATGCGACGGCATGGAACCATCGGTTGCGCAACGCCCGGCACGCGTCCCCGCCGCGTCCAGACTGCCATGACACATAAATTCTAGTGACATGATGTACAAGCCGAGAAATGTTGATTTTGCTTCGTTTTCAAGCCGCTGCGGCCGTTTTAGCCTTACTTTGTGCCTCGAAAGCACAAAAATGCCCTTTGAGAGCAGCAGGATTAGCAAATGGTCCTCCAGGGCCGGATGTGGTCGGCATCGGCTGACGCGACGGCGAAAGTCGATTCACACCGCTGACGATCATGGTGACGTGGTGGTCGCTCATCGCCGAATCCAACCCTCTCATGTCGATAAGAATACTATACTTAGCTTCGAACTCGCGGAACATGTTTTCGAATCGAGAGCTTTTTGGGGTATGGATTTGCCTGATGTGGGTTGATGGGGGAATCTAGGTTCGTGATCGGCGGCGCAGAATTGAGAGGCCGGCGGGACGGCACCCCCCTCTGTCCTGCCGGACATCTCCCCCGCAAGGAGGGAGATCGGCTGTCATCCCGGCTTTCGCCAATCTCCAGCGTTGCAAGAAGAGCGGAGCGCCGAAGCTGCCAAATCTCCCCCCTTGCGGGGGAGATTCCCGGCAGGGCAGAGGGGGTGCTGTCCCGCCGGCATTAAAAAGGTTCGCCCTGTCGCGACGCCTGATGTTTGCCCGCCGCAGCCGCCCTATCCGCCTCGCCACCGCGTCACCGACAGCTTTTTTCTAACAAGCTCGCCTTCCTTGGAAGGATTTAACTCTACAAGAACGATAGAATTAGCTGACTATCATGGGGCATTCCGATTTTCTCTTTTTAGGAGCCCTTCATGTCCACCATTTCGCGACGCATTGTTCTGCTCTCGTCGGCAGCACTTGCCGGTGCCGCCTTCCTCGGCCCGGCTCTTGCCGACGACCTCAAGATCACCATCGGCTACCAGACGGTGGTCGAGCCCTCGAAGGTGCCGCAGGTCGACGGCGCCTATGAAAAGGCGACCAAGGCCACCATCGACTGGCGCAAGTTCGATTCCGGCGCCGATGTCATCGCCGCGGTCGCATCCGGCTCAGTCGATATCGGCTATGTCGGCTCGAGCCCGTTGGCGGCGGCGGCAAGCCGCGAGCTGCCGATCCAGACCATCTTCGTCGTCGGCCTGATCGGGCAATCCGAGGCGCTGGTGGCGCGCAACGGCGCCGGCATCGAGAAGGTCGCCGACCTTGCCGGCAAGAAAGTCGCCGTGCCGTTCGTCTCGACGACGCATTACAGCCTGCTCGCGGCGCTGAAGCATGAGGGCGTCGATCCGAAGTCGGTCGAGATCCTCAATCTCAGGCCACCGGAAATCGCGGCGGCCTTTTCGCGCGGCGACATCGACGCGGCCTATGTCTGGGATCCGGCGCTCGGCCAGATCAAGACCAGCGGCAAGGTGGTACTGGATTCCTCGCAGGTCGCGGCCTGGGGCGCGCCGACCTTCGACGCCTGGATCGTGCGCACCGACTTTGCCGCAAAGAACCCGGAAGCGGTGCGCGACTTCGTCAAGATTACGGGTGCGGCCTATGCCGAGTTCCTCGCCAAGCCCGGCGCCTGGTCGGTATCGTCGCCGCAGGCGGCGGCGATCGCCAAGCTCACCGGCGCCAAGCTGGAAGAGGTGCCGCAGCTGCTCAAGGGCTATGTCTTCCCAACGCTGGAAGAGCAGGCTTCAGACAAATTCCTCGGTGGCGGAACGGTCAAGGCGATCGAAGCCGCGTCTGCCTTCCTCAAGGAGCAAGGGAAGATCGACGCCGTGCTGCCGGACTATTCGAAATACGTGTCGTCGAAATACGTCACCGAGGCGCTGGCCTCGAACTGAGCGCCTGACGCCAAACGAACGCGCGCGGATCTTCTTCCCAGACGCCGTGTGCTGACTGCCCCGGAACCGCCGACGAGGAGCGGCTCCGGGGCAGTTGAATTTCCTTCAAATCTACGAGGCAGCCATGCCGCATCTCGTGCTCGATCCCCATCTCGCACTGGACAAGGTCTCGATCCACTATGACGGCCAGGCAGCACCTGCTGTCGAGCGTGTGTCGATCGACGTCGCCAAGGGCGACTTCGTTGTGCTTGTCGGCCGCTCCGGCTGCGGCAAGACCTCGCTGCTCAACGTCGCCGCCGGCCTTGTCGCGCCGGCGCGTGGGCGTGCTACCATCAACGGCAAGCCGATCACAGCACCGGGCTCGGACCGGGCGGTGGTGTTCCAGAACGATGCGCTGTTTCCGTGGCTGACCGCGCGCGAAAACGTTGCCTTCGCGCTGCGGCTGCGTGGCATCAGGCCAGCCGAACGGGCGCGCCGCGCTGATGAATTGCTTGAGCTGGTGAAGCTTACCGATGCCGGCGACAAGCACATCTGGGAGCTTTCCGGCGGCATGCGCCAGCGCGTCGGCCTGGCGCGCGCCTTGGCCGCCGAACCCGAATTCCTGCTGCTCGACGAACCGCTTGGCGCCCTCGATGCGCTGACGCGCGAACGCATGCAGACGACGCTGCTCGATCTGTGGACGGCAAGCGATGTCGGCGTGCTGATGGTGACGCACGGCATCGAGGAAGCGCTGGTGCTCGCCACCCGCATCGTCGTGCTGGCGCCCGGTCCGGGCCGCGTGGTGCGGAGCTTCGAGCCCGGTTTCTCCAGGCGCTACGCGGCCGGCGAGGCCATTCGCACCATCAAGGCCGATCCGGCTTTTGCCACGGCTCGAGGCGAACTGACCGATGCGATCTTCGAAGGAGAGGCGGCATGACCGTTTCCTCCTACACGGAACGGCCGGGACAAAAGATCGACGAGGCCGACGGCCTTTCGGTACCGTGGTCGCGGCCAAGCCCGAAGCGCAATGGCATTTCCGCGCGCGCGGTCAGCGCTGTGACCATCCTGGTGGTGCTGGCGCTGTGGGCGCTGTCGGCCCGCCTGCAACTGGTGTCGCCTGTGTTCCTGCCGTCGCCCGTGGCCGTATGGAACAAGTTCATCGTCGTCGCCCGCGACGGCTTCGTCGATGCAACGCTGCTCCAGCATGTCGTCGCCAGCCTGGGTCGGGTCTTTGCCGCGCTGGTCGCCGCCATTGTCGTCGGCGTGCCGGTTGGTCTCGCCATCGGCATCAGTACCATTGGGCGCGGCATCTTCGATCCGCTGCTGGAATTCCTGCGGCCGATCCCGCCGCTTGCCTATCTGCCGCTGGTCATCATCTGGTTCGGCATTGGCGAGCCGTCGAAGATCCTGGTCATCGCCATCGCTATGCTGGCACCTATCGCGCTGTCGACCGCCTCGGGCGTTCGCGGCGTCTCGCAGGAGCGCATCAACGCGGCGCGCTCGCTTGGCGCGACACGAGGACAGGCGGTCCGCCACGTCATCCTGCCCAGCGCGCTGCCCGCGATCCTGACCGGACTGCGCATCGCGCTAGGCGCCGGCTGGTCGACGCTGGTCGCCGCCGAACTGGTCGCGGCGACGCGCGGCCTCGGCTTCATGATCCAGTCTGCCGCCCAGTTCCTCGTCACCGACGTGGTGGTGATGGGCATATTGGTGATCGCGGCCATCGCCTTCGTGCTCGAATTCACCATCCGCAGGATCGAGCGCGTGCTTGTCCCGTGGGCGGGACGGGAGTGACTGGAACCGGAAGAGCAGGAGAGAGTGATGACGCATTCCACCATCGTGCTGTTCGCCCAGGTCCGCAACCGGCTTCTCGCCTTGACCGGGGACAAACCGTCGCTTGAAAATGAACCCAGGTCGCCAGCGCCTGTGCGCTGGGATGCCGAGCGCGACCGGCTGCCGCCGCGCGACGAGAGTTTTTACTGGGCCTGGCAATACTGGTCGCAGTGAGGGGGCGGGGCACCAACGCAAGCGATGGAGATGAGCGGCGACCCTTCGCGCCCCCCTCTGCCTTGCCGGGCATCTCCCCCTCAAGGGGGGAGATTAGCAGCTTCAGCCTCGCTGCCTTCTTTCGATGATGGAGATTGGCGAAAGCAGTGATGACGGCCAATCTCCCCACTAGAGGGGGAGATGTCCGGCAGGACAGAGGGGGGCGCCACAGATCGCCAGCGCTGGTTCTGCAGCTCACCCCCGCGACCGGTTCGCCCAGACCAGCCCCACCAGTCCTATCAGCATGGTGACGATGCCGACATAGAGCCATTGCGACTGGCCGGTCATGAAGCTGCCGCCGATCGCGCCGATGCCTTGCAGTGCCCACAGCGCGCCGATGGCAAGCACAATCAACGCCAGCAGATTTTTGGCTAGTCTCATTGCCGGATCTCCCTTTTGAAGTCGATCGAGTACGCCGCTACGGCCGCGATGGACGAGCCAAAGGAAGTGGCCCGATCGCGTCAACTTCTACTTGGATATTTATGCTCGATCTTGTCAAACAAATCCCGGATACCTGCACGAAGATCATCAGGAATTGATCATCTCGCGCCGGAAAATCCCTGACAGACTGTTACCCAGCGACTCCAAACGTGTGATCTCGCCACGGAACCGACAGATGATTGCCGCATTTCCTGCCTTATTTGGCTCCTAACGGCTGGGGTCTGCAAGAAAACGGAGCCATCCCCCAAATATGAAGAACTCGAAACAGACCGCGCTTGTCGCGGTAACGGTCGTTGCTGGCCTGATGGTCGGCGCGTCTTCGGCAACCGCCGCGGCACAGTGCGGACGCGCCTCCTGGTACGCCCTGCACTCGAAGACCGCCTCGGGAGAGCGGATGAACCCGTCGGCAATGACCGCCGCGCACCGCACTTTGCCCTTCGGCACCAAGCTCAGGGTCACCAACAAGAACAACGGCCGCAGCGTCATCGTGCGCATCAACGATCGCGGACCGTTCATCAGAGGTCGCGTGCTCGACCTGTCGAAGGGCGCGGCCGGCGAACTCGGCTTCATCGGCTCCGGTCATACCGCGGTGTGCATGGCGCGCGTCTGATCAGGCTCGGGTCCGGCTCGGATGGGACCCGCTGATACCGGCGTCTTCGCAGCCGCACACTGAGCCGGCTCGCGCCGTTCAGGGCCGATTTTCAAAGCCTTGAACCAAAGAAGCATTCATCACGCCACGTGACGTATTGCATCGCAGCAATTAGTTGTTAACTTCGCCACGGGACATTTAAGGCTCGGCGCTGCTCGTCGTTCCTTCGGTCGCAGCAGCAGCGGGGTTCTCGATGTTCTACCAGCTCTATGAAATGAACCACGCCGCCATGCAGCCGGCGCGCCTCTATGCCGATGCGGTGCGCCTGCTCTACACCAATCCGCTCAATCCGTTTTCCCACACGTCCTGGGGCCGTTCGGTCGCGGCGACCGCCGAATTGTTCGAGCGCACCACGCGTCGCTACGGCAAGCCGACCTTCGGCCTGGATCGGACCGTGGTCGACTGGAAGAGCGTCGATGTTAGCGAGAAGACGGTCTGGTCTCGGCCGTTCTGCAATCTCGTTCGCTTCGAACGCTCCGTTCCCGCCGGGCGCAAGCCCGATCCAAAGCTTCTTATCGTGGCGCCGATGTCGGGCCACTATGCGACACTGCTGCGCGGCACGGTGGAAGCCATGCTACCCCATGCCGACGTGCACATCACCGACTGGGTCGATGCCCGCATGGTGCCGCTGGCCGACGGCAGCTTCGATCTCGACGATTATATCGACTACATCATCGACATGCTGCATGCGCTGGGCCCCGACACGCATGTGATGGCGGTTTGCCAGCCCTCAGTGCCGGTGCTGGCCGCCGTGGCGCTGATGGAAACCAAGGGCGATCCCTTCGTGCCCTCGACGATGACCCTGATGGGCGGGCCGATCGACACCCGCCGCAATCCGACCGCGGTCAATCTGCTGGCGCAGGAAAAGGGCATCGACTGGTTCCGCGACAACGTCATAATGACCGCGCCTTGGCCGGTGCCGGCCTTCGGCCGCGAGGTCTATCCGGGCTTCCTGCAGCTGTCCGGCTTCATGAGCATGAATCTCGACCGCCACATCATCGCCCACAAGGACTTCTTCATGCACCTGGTGAAGCATGACGGCGACAACGCCGAGAAGCACCGCGACTTCTACGACGAATATCTGGCAGTCATGGACCTGACGGCGGAGTTCTACCTGCAGACCGTCGACACCGTCTTCGTGCGACAGGCCTTGCCCAAGGGCGAGATGACGCATCGCGGCACCAGGATCGATCCGTCTGATATCCGCAACGTCGCCCTGTTCACAGTCGAGGGCGAGAACGATGATATTTCAGGCCTTGGCCAGACCAAGGCGGCGCATGATTTGTGCCCCAACATCCCCGCTGAACGGCATGCCCACTATATGCAGCCGGCGGTCGGCCATTACGGCGTGTTCAACGGCTCGCGCTTCCGCTCCGAAATCGTGCCGCGCATCGTCGATTTCATCACCAGCTATGGCCGCCAGAACCGCGTTGCGGTGAAGCCGAAGCTGGTTCGTACCGCCAAAAGCTAATCCATGTCGCGCAAAGGCATGCCCATGGGCGTGACCCGAGGTCGCAGTGGTTTTGGGCCACGACATACATAAAACAAGGCCTGGAGGCGACCATTCGGGCGATTCGGCCGGCAAAAACCGCAGGCGATTTTGTTGCACAAGTGCCGCCGTCCAGCCCCTCGGGTAACCATGCCGACAATCCGACCGTCGTCGTAATTGACATGGACTGTAAATCCCCCTTAACCTTTCGTTAATAACAAAGGGTGAGCGGGGACAATGATTTCCTCATCAGTGGCGCGAAGGCTGCGCGTGTACGCGGCGGCCGGTCTGGCAGTAACGGGATGCTGGATGGCACCGGCTTTGGCGGCCGGAGCGATGGCGACCGGGGGCCTCACCTCGCAGCCGATCGGCCACTATGATTTCTGCAAGCTGCATCCGAGCGAATGCTCGATCCACCCGACCGATCTCGCGCCGGCCCCGATGACCGACGGGCTGATGCGCAAGCTTCTCAACGTCACCGCCCGGGTCAACGCCGCCGTCAAGCCGATGAGCGACATGGACATTTACGGCAAGGACGAAGTCTGGGCCTATCCTGACAAGGGCGTCGGCGATTGCGAAGACTACGTGCTGGAGAAGCGGCGCCAGCTTTCGCGTATGAGCATCTCGCTTGCCGATCTTCTGATCACCGTCGTGCGCAAGCCCGACGGCGAGGGCCACGCGGTGCTGACGGTGCGCACCGACATGGGCGACTACGTGCTCGACAATCTGACCGACAAGGTCAAGCCATGGGACGCGACCGGTTATCGCTTCCTCAAACGGCAGGCGATCGACAACACCGGCCGCTGGGTCTCGATCCGCGGTGGTCAGCAGGTGCTTGTCGGCGCGGTCCAGTAGCCGTAGGCAACAGAGCGACTTCGGCGAAGGGTCGGCGATCCTTCGCGCCCCCTTCTGTCCTGCCGGACATCTCCCCCTCAAGGGGGGAGATCGGATGTTACCTCCGCTTTCGCCAATTTCCTGCGTTGAATAATGTTGATGAACTCGAGCCGGCGCCGAAGCTGCCAATCTCCCTCCTTGAGGGGGAGATGTCCGGCAGGACAGAGGGGGGCGCCGTCCCGCCGGCGTCTCGCTATTGGCCTAGCGCCGCTTGCATCCATCATGCCATCCTCCCAACAATCTCGCATTTCTCCGTGAACCATTTCCTCCCGGCCGACGACACATGGCCGTAGACGGAAACCAATCATGGAGACTTCAGATGACTGTACTTTTGCGAAATGCATTCCTCGCCGCCATCGCGGTATCGGCACTCGCCGGACCCGCCTTGGCCAATCAGACTATCCCAAGCTGCGCCAACACCTCGACCAACGATTTGTGGAGCGGCCGCTGTTGCAGCCTTGGCGACTCGAACTGCCTGGGCGGTGGAAACAATGGCCACGAGCATCACGACAAAGGTGGCCGGGGAAACAATGGCGGCACGGCCGGCAAGAAATGATCTCACCACAGATGCCTGCTGGCGGATCGGCGGCGGGCATCTCTTTACGTCAGGCGAAACGCTTTCGCGGGAAAATCGCCAAGGTGCGCCTCCGGCGCAGATCGCGAAGCTACGGCCGCCGACCCAGCGCCGCGCGGATCGATGCGGTGATGCGGCGAAGTTCCGCTTCGTCGAGTTTCTCGATGTTCTCGGCCAGCAGATTGGCCAGCTCGGTGGCGGCGGGGGAAAGACCGGACGTATCGAGCTTCACGCGCGGATGCGAGGCTTCGGCCAGCCGCGCCAGCTCCTCGGCGTCGTCCCAGATGACGTTGAAATAGCCGATGATCTTCTGGATCAGCGTCCAGGTCGGCGCACCGCGCCTGCCATGCTCGAGCGCCGACAGATAGGCGGCGCTGACGCCGATCGCCGCCGCCATGTCCTTCTGGCTGACGCCGCGTTCGCTTCTCAGCGCCCGTAGCTTCTCGCCGAACGGGGTCATGAACGCGCCCTTCGCAGCCGGATATAAAGCGCGCCTGAACCGCCATGGTTGCGGGCGGCGTGGTCGTGGCTGGAGACCAGCGGGCGGAAAGCAGGCGTCGACAGCCAGGCCGGCACGGCGCGCCGCAACACGCCGTCGCCGCCGGAGGACGATCCCTTGCCGGTGATCACCAGGACATAGCGGATGCCGCCGGCATGCGCCCGGTGCAGGAACGAAAACAGCAGCGAATAGGCCTCGTCCTGGGTCAGGCCGTGCAGATCGACGCGGCCCTCGATCGGCAGCCGGCCCTTCGACAGCTTGTCCAGCGTCGGCTCGTCGAGCGCATGCGCGACATGCTGGGTCTTCGGCTTTGCCGCGCCGGGCGGATTGGCAGCGGCCGGCGCCGCTTGCGCCAGTGTCGGCCTGGCCTCAGTGGCAATGTCGGGAATGTCGACGGCGATCCTGCCCTTCAGCGGCTTGGCCGTCCGCGCCACTAGGTTCCACAGAACGCGGTCGTCTTCGCTGAGTTTGTCCGGCCGGCGGATCATCGATTCGACCCCGAAACAAGCGCGCGCGGCACCAGCGCGTAAAAATCCGCCGCATTGCGCACCACGCCCGCGATCTCGCCGGCCGCGTCGCCCGAACCGGCGAACAGGTCACCGCGCGCGGGCCCGGTGATTGCCGAACCGGTGTCCTGCGCGATCATCAGGCGCCGGAACGGTCTTGCGTCGAACGCCGTGAGCGACGGTGCGTCGATATAGAACGGCGTGCCGAAAGTGTGCAGCAGGCGGTCGACCGCAATCGATCGTCCCGGTGTCAACGGCACCTTGGCCGCGGCGATCGGACCCAGCGACGCGTCATCGACATCGGCCTCGCGGAAGAAGATATAGGAGCGGTTCCGCCACAGTATCTCGTCGACGCGGTCCGGATGCGCCTTGAACCAGGCGCGGATCGACTGCATCGTCACCTCCGCCGGCGGGATTTCTCCCAGTTCGCTCAACAGCTTGCCGGGTCCGGTGAAGCGCTGGCCGGATTTGGCGGCATAGGTGACGCGGGCTAGCCGGCCGTCGGTCATATTCAGCCGGGCCGCGCCCTGCACGTGAACGAAGAAGGCATCGACCTTGTCGGCCAGCCAGGCGATTTCCAAGCCCTTGCCGTCAAGCGCCCCGCGCTCGATCTCGCCGCGATCAGGATATTCGACCAATCCGTCCCCGGTCTGGCGGGCGAAGGCGAGGTAAGAGTCCAGTCCGGGCGGCCGGTTGCCGTCATCGATGTCGACAAGATCGGCCGGGCGCGACAGCAGCGGCACCGAAAACCGCTCCGTTCGCACCGGCGACGCTTCGACCACGGGCTCGTAAAAGCCGGTGACGAGGCCGGCGCCGCCGGTCTCGGCGGGGATATGCACGGGCAAGAAATGGCACTCGAAGAAAGCCTGGGCTTCCTTTCGATCCAGAAATGGCGACCGATTCGCTGGCGAAACGGTGCGAGCCTCGGCGTAGGCATCCGTGAAAGCACCAAAATCGATGCCGAGCGCACCGCTGCGATACGGTTTGGTCAGGACGTGAAAGGCCGAGCGGCGAAAGGCGGCGAAGGCCGCCAGATGGTCGTCATCGTTCCAGCCGGGGAGGTCGGCAAAAGATTTTCCGACAAAGAGGGGCGATAGCGACACCGGAGCCTCTCGCCGCGTATTCCCTAGTCTTCTTCCTCGGTGGCGACGAGCTTCCAGTTGGGATCGCGCGAGCGGGTGTCTCGGGCGAAGGTCCAGACGTCCTTGACCTCGGCCACGGTTTCCGGGTCGCCGTCGATGACGGCGCCCGCCTTGTCGCGAGTCGCCGAAATCAATTCGCTGATGATGCGCAGCGTGACATGCGCCTCGCCGCCCTTCATCTCGGCCGAGACGATGTCGGCCTTGTCGATGCCGACGAAAGACGACTGGATCTTCTCCGCCTTGGCCTCGCGCTCGCCGATGGCGGCGACAAAGCCGTCAAAGACCTCGCGCGACAACAGGTTCTTCAGCGTTTTGCGGTCGCCGTCGGCATAGGCCATGACGATCATCTCATAGGCCATCTTGGCACCGTCGACGAAACTCTTCGGCTCGAAGGACGGGTCGTTGTCCTTGATGGAGCGGAGACCCTTGTTCAAGTCGGTGTCGGGCTTGGCAAAGGCGTCGATCGCCGCATAGGTATCGCCCGCAGGCTCGCCCGGCAGACGCTTGCGCGGCAGCGAGACGACGTTCTCGGATTTCTGGGCGGCATCCTTGTCACCGCTGCGGGCCGCCGTATAGGGATCGAAGGGCGGCCGTTCGCTGCCGGTGCGACGGCCCAGCACATTGCGCAGCTGGAAAAAGATGACCACCGCCGCAATCAGGAAGAAAATCGTGCCGAAGTCGAAGAAACCCATATCTTCCGCCAATCAATCCCTGCCCTGTGGCCGGACCGTCAGGCCCAATGGCCGCGGTCGCATAGCGTTCAACATTCAAAGCATATAGAACGCAAGGCGCAATCATTCAAATCAAAGGCAGGCATACCTATCTAACGGCCTCAGTGCCAGCGGCGATTGCTCGCCGCCGAAACAATCGAACGGTCAAAACGATCCAAAAGGTTGCCAAGACTTGCGCATTTCATTCCTTCCGCTTTTTGTCCTGGCGCTTCCGCTGCTGGAAATCGCCGGCTTCGTCGTCGTCGGTCGCCAGGTCGGTGCTCTGGCGACGGTCGGCCTGGTGCTGGCGTCGAGCATTGCCGGCGCGCTGCTGCTCAGGCATCAGGGTTTCGGCGTCATGACGCGTATCCGCGCCGAAATGGACGCCGGCCGCGATCCGAGCCGGCAACTGGCGCATGGCGCCATGATCGTGCTGGCGGCGATCCTGTTGATCATCCCCGGCTTCATCACGGACATTATCGGCCTGCTGCTGTTCCTGCCGCCGGTCCGCGACCTTGCCTGGCGAGCGTTGAAAGGCCGCGTCGTGCTGGCCACCAGTTTCTCGACCGGCGGTTTCCGCGGCCGGCAGCGCGACAAAACCATCGACCTCGAGGATGGCGATTATTCGCGCGAAGACGACTTCAAGCGCGGACCGGACCACAACTCGCCCTGGCGCCGCCTCAAGGACGATTGAAGCCGCCCCTGGCGTCATCCCCGGAACGGAGAAGCAAGGCGGCAAACCTTGTCTTGTCATCCCTGCCATGGTAGCGAACGCCCGATTTCAATTCGGTCAGCGACGCTGCCCAGGCAAGAGGACGAAGGCTTATGGCCAGCAAAGATGACGCGCCGGTCGGCGCAGCCAACGGAAACGGCAATACGGCGCAGCCGTCGCTCAACGTTCTGGCGCAGTATGTGAAGGACCTTTCCTTCGAGAGCCCCGGTGCGCCGAATTCGCTACGCGGCCGCGACAAGGCACCCGGCATCGCCATCAACGTCAACGTCAACGCCAACCCGCTCTCCGACAAGCAGTTCGACGTCAATTTGACGCTGAACGCCAAGGCCTCCTTCGACCAGGAAGTCCTGTTCAATGTCGAGCTGGTCTATGGCGGCGTGTTCGCCATCGCAGGCTTCCCTCAGGAACACATGCTGCCGATCCTGTTCATCGAATGCCCGCGCCTCCTGTTCCCCTTCGCTCGCCAGATCATCGCCGAGGCAACCCGCAATGGCGGCTTCCCGCCACTGATGCTCGACCCGATCGACTTCGCGCAGATGTTCCAGCAGAAGCTGGCCGAGGACCAAGCGGCGTCGAAGGTCAAGGTGAGCTGAGGCCTGCCTGCGACGGATTGTGAAAAGCCCGGCCTCGCGCCGGGCTTTTTGTTTAAGGTGGTGGCGGGCAACCGAGGCGTCGGAGGGACAGCACCCCCCTCTGTCCTGCCGGACATCTCCCCCGCAAGGAGGGAGATTGGCAGCTTCAGCATCGGTGCTCACTTACAACGTCAATGATTGGCGAAAGCAGAAACGACATCCGATCTCCCCCCTTGCGGGGGAGATGTCCGGCAGGACAGAGGGGGGTGTGAAGGATCGCCGCGAACGGCATTGGTCCCGTCTTGCTTAGCCAGCCGCAACCTTCAACCACAGCGCCTTCTCGCCCAATGTCGCGACCATGCCGGCGTGCGCGGCGCGCTCGGCTTCGGTCAGGCGGAGCGGCAAGGATGCCGGGCGCTGGCTGATGATGATCTCGATCTGGCGGACATTCTCGCGGCCTTGCGCCGGCGCGGTGGCGCTGTCGAGGATGAGGGCTGCCTGCTTGCCGCCGATCAGCTCGATATAGACCTCGGCCAGCAATTCGGAATCGAGCAGGGCGCCGTGCTTGGTACGCCTTGTGTTGTCGATGCCATAGCGCCGGCAGAGCGCGTCGAGCGAATTGGGGCCCATCGGGTGCTTGCGGCGCGCCAGCGCCAGCGTGTCGACGACAACACCGTTGTCGATGAGGGGATGACCGAGACGGCCGAATTCGACATTGAGGAAGCCGACATCGAAGGTGGCGTTGTGGGCGACCAGCTTGGCGCCGTCGGTGAAGTCCAGCCACTCCTGCACAATCTCGGCAAAGGTCGGCTTGCCCGCGAGGTCCGCGGCGCTGATGCCGTGCACCGCCTGCGCCTCGGCGTGGATCGCACGACCTTGCGGGTTGATATAGTGGTGGAAGGTCTTTCCGGTCGGAAAGCGGTTGACCAGCTCGACGCCGCCAAGCTCGATCACGCGGTCGTCGCGCGAATCGAGGCCGGTGGTTTCGGTGTCGAAAATAATCTCATGCATCGAATCAGTCGCTCCAAAGAAGCAGGATCGTGAGACCGGAACAAAATGGCAATGGGCTATGCTGACGCGGTGGTGTCAGGAGTGCAGCTTATCCCCGGAGAGTTCGGCAATGATGGCAGCCACGGCGGCACGGGCGGAGCCCAATCCCTGGCCGGTATCGACGACGAAGTCGGCCAGCTTGCGTTTTTCCGCATCCGGCACCTGCCTGGCCAGGATTGAATCCAGTTTTTCCTCGGTCATATCAGGCCGCGCCAGAACGCGTTCCCGCTGGATTTCGGCTGGCGCGGTGACGACGACAACCTTGTCGACGCGGTCGCGGCCGCCGGTTTCGAACAGCAGCGGAATGTCGAGGACGGCGATCGGCGTGCCGGCTGCACGATGACGCGCCAGAAAAGCGTCGGCGTCTGCGCGCACCAGTGGATGGATGATCGCTTCCAGCCGCTTCAGCGCGGCGGCGTCACCGAGAACACGCGCGCCAAGCTTTGCCCGATCGACCACGCCGGCGGATGTGGTGCCGGGAAAGGCCGCCTCGACCAGGGGCGCGGCCTTGCCGGCATAGAGGCGATGCACCGCCTCGTCGGAATCATGGACCGGCACGCCGGCGTCGGCGAACATCTTTGCCGTGGTCGACTTGCCCATGCCGATCGAGCCGGTGAGGCCGAGCACGATCATGGCTTAGGCACCAGATCAGCTTCGATGAGCGCGCGCAGCTCACCTGTAACCTGCGGCCTGATGCCGAACCAGCGCTCGAAGCCGGGCACCGCCTGATGCAGCAGCATGCCGAGCCCGTCGACGGTCTTGAGGTTTCTCGTGCGGGCCGCCGCAAGCAGCGGCGTCTCCAGCGGCACATAGACGATGTCGGTGACGACGGCGTGGTCGGGCAGCAAAGCGGGATCGGCGGACAGGCCTTCATTGCCATGCATGCCGAGTGCCGTGGTGTTGACCAGCAGGCCGGCATCGGCAAGCAGTTCACCGGTCGCCGCCGTGCCATGCGCCGAAACGCCGGCACCGAAACGATCACTCAATTCCATAGCCCGGGCGAGCGTGCGGTTGACGATGCGGATGTCGGCAACGCCACGCTGCTTCAGCGCATGGATGACGGCGCGCGATGCGCCGCCGGCGCCGAGCACCACCGCCGGGCCGTTGCTGGCCCAGCCCGGCGCATGATCGTCGAGGTTGGCGGCAAAGCCGTGCGCATCGGTGTTGCCGCCCCACAAGATGCCGTCCTCGAACCACAGCGTGTTGACGGCGCCGATCTCTTGCGCGGCCTGGTCGCGGGTGTCGGCCAGCGCGAAAGCCGCCTCCTTGTGCGGGATGGTGACGTTGCCGCCGCTATAGCCGTTGGCCTGCAGCGTCTTCACGAACGCGGCAAAGTCTTCAGGCGCGACATCGATCGCCTCATAGCTGCCGCCGATGCCATGCTTGGCCAGCCAATATCCGTGGATCTTCGGCGAGCGCGAATGCTTGATCGGGTGGCCGGTAACGAAGGCCTTCCTTGTCTCGTCAACCATCGATCGCTCCGAGCGTGCGCAGTTCGGCGAGCAGCGGCAGCAGCGGCAGGCCGACAATGGTGAAATGGTCGCCCTCGATCTTGTCGAACAGCTGGATGCCTTCGCCTTCGATCTGGTAGGCGCCGACGCTTCCCAGCGCCTTGGCACCGACGCGGGCGAGATGGCGGCCGATGAAGGCTGGGTCGAGCTTGCGCATGGTCATCGAGGCGATGCCGACATGCCGCCACAGCACCGCGCCGTCGCGGACCAGCACGGCAGCGCTGTTCAACTGATGGGTCTTGCCAGACAGCGCCAGCAAATGACGGCGCGCGCCTTCCCTATCGGCCGGCTTGTGGAACACCTCGTCGCCGAGCGACAGCGTCTGGTCGCAGCCCAGCACCAGGGCGCCCGGCCTGCGCTCGCTGACTTCGGTGGCCTTGGCCTCGGCAAGCACCAGGGCGACATCTTCAGGCGAGACACCGCTGTCCTGCATAGGCGCCTCGAGCGCGCGCTCGTCTACCTCGGCCGGAACCGCCTCGACGTCGACGCCGGCATTGACCAGCATCGCCTTGCGAAACGGACTGCCAGAAGCGAGGATGATTTTCTCGGTCATGCTGATTCACCCAGGGTTGGCGCTCCGTCGCGCACCCCTCATCCGACCGAGCTTCGCTCGGCCACCTTCTCCCACAAGGGGAGAAGGAAAGTCCCGCGCGTATGCCGCTGCAAATCGCCAACTGGTGGTATCTTGCAGAGACGACGGTGCCACGGTCTCCCTTCTCCCCTTGTGGGAGAAGGTGGCCTCGCGAAGCGAGGTCGGATGAGGGGTGTTGGTGCTCACTTATCTTACCTGCCTAGCGCGACTTCCCGCGCAGGGCAACGATCGCAGCCGCCGTTTCCTCTATCGAGCGGCGGCTGACATCGATCATCGGCCAGCCATGGCGGGTGCAGATCTGGCGGGCATAGGCGAGCTCTTCGCTGATAGCGGCGCGGTCGACATAGTCCGATGCCTCGTAAGAACTGCTGGTGCCGAGGAGGCGGTTTTGCCGGACATGCGAGATGCGCTCGGCGGTGGCGACCAGCCCGACGATCAGCGGCGTCTTGGCGTTGACCAGGCTTTCCGGCACCGGCACGCCGAGCACGATCGGGATGTTGGCGGTCTTGATGCCGCGGTTGGCGAGATAGATGCTGGTCGGCGTCTTCGAGGTGCGCGAGATGCCGATCAGCACGACATCGGCATCGTCCATGTTGAGCGGCAGTTGGCCGTCATCATGGTCCATGGTGAAATTCAGTGCGTCGATGCGGCGAAAATATTCGGCATCGAGAACATGCTGGGCGCCGACGCGCCGGCCGGCCGGCGTGCCGAGATAGGACTGGAACACGGTCAGCACCGGCTCCAGCACCGACACACAGGGCAGCCCCATCGTCGCGCAGCGCTCGTCGATGCCGCGCGCCAGCTTCTGGTCGACGACCGTATAGAGAATGATGCCGGGCTCTTCCTCGATGTCCTCGAACACTTTCGCTACCTGCTTTTCGGTGCGGATGAGCGGATAGATATGCTCGATGGCGCGCGCATCCTTGTATTGCGCCGAAGCCGCCCGGCCGGCGGCGAGCAGCGTTTCGCCGGTCGCGTCGGAAATCAGGTGCAGGTGAAAGAAGCTTTGGGGTTTGTTCACAGGGGGTCACCTGGGGCTGTGGGCTTCTGTGGATAGAGCGGGATGAAAAGACGGGCCGATCGGACGCGACTGTATCAGAAGGTGGTTTGTCCACAATTCGTTGCACTGTCAGCTTCGCCGGACGGCTGGGGACAAATCCGGGGACGGCTTTCCCTGCCTCTCGCCTGTCCACAGGGCGGGCTTTTCCCCACGTCTCGTAACGCTTTGACTCCAGTGGCGGATTCCTGTTCGTCCCCAGAACCCTGCAGTTTGGAAAAAGAAGCACGCGACAAAATGTTGGCTGGTGTTTTCCGGGGCAAAGCGGGACAGGTGACAACCACCAGAACCAACAGACTCTTAGAATCAGAAGAATCTTAGATATAAGAATCTTTGATTATAGAAGAGGCTGGGAGAAGCGAGCGCTCGATGCCCCCGAACCGGATCATGCTGGACGTGCTGAAGGGCAAGGCTCACTTTCCGCCTCCGCTCTGGATGATGCGTCAGGCCGGGCGCTATCTGCCGGAGTATCGGGAGACACGCAGGCGTGCCGGTTCCTTCCTGGATCTCTGCTATGACCCAGACCTTGCCGTCGAAGTGACCTTGCAGCCGATCGAGCGTTTTGGTTTCGATGCATCGATCCTGTTCTCGGACATCCTCGTCGTCCCGCATGCGCTTGGCCGCGACGTCCGCTTCGAAGAGGGGCGAGGGCCGCTGCTGACGCCGATCACGGCGCCGGAGATTGCGGCTCTGGAAAGCAAGCTGTTTCACGTGAATCTCGAACCTGTCTACGAGACGGTTCGCCGGCTGCGGGCCAAACTGCCAGACGAGACGGCCTTGATCGGCTTCTGCGGGGCACCGTGGACGGTGGCGACCTATATGATCGCCGGCCATGGCACGCCAGACCAGGCGCCGGCCCGGCTTTTTGCTTACCGCGAGCCGGCGGCCTTTCAACGATTGCTGAAAGTGCTCGCCGATCATTCGGCCGCCTATCTCATCCGTCAGATCGAGGCTGGCGCCGATGTGGTGCAGATCTTCGATTCCTGGTCAGGGGTGCTCGATGACGCCTCTTTTGAACAGTTCTGCGTGCAGCCGGTGGCCGAGATCGTCAGGCAAATTCGGGCCGTTCATCCCGATGTTCCGATCATCGGCTTTCCCAAGGGCGCTGGCGCCCGCTACCAGACCTATCGCCAGAAGACCGGCGTAACGGGTCTGGGGATCGACTGGACTGTGCCCCTGGAGGCGGCGAAGGATTTGCAGCGCCTAGGTGCGGTTCAAGGCAATCTCGATCCCTTGCGGCTCGTGGCTGGCGGCAAGGCGCTGTCCGACGGCGTCGAAGCGATCCTGGAAGCGCTGGGAGAGGGGCCGCTGATTTTCAATCTCGGCCATGGCATCACGCCGGAGACGCCGATCGCCCATGTCGAGGCGATGGTGAGACAAGTGCGGAGCGCGACACGCTGATGGCCGAGATGAAGAACGCGAACAGCACCGGGCAGGCGATGATGCGCATGACGATCAGCATCGCCGTGCTGGTCGTTCTCACCGGGCTTTTGTATTTCGCGGCGCCCGACAGTTTTTATCCGTGGGCCAAGGCGATCCATATCCTCGCCGTCATCTCGTGGATGGCCGGCATGCTCTATCTGCCGCGACTGCTGGTCTACCACGCCGATGCCGAGAAGGGCTCCGTGCAGTCGGAGACCTTCAAGGTGATGGAGCGGCGCCTGCTGCGCGGCATTGTCAATCCGGCGATGATCGTCACTTGGGTGTTCGGTCTCTGGCTCGCCTGGAAAGGGTTCGGTTTCCAGGGCGGCTGGCTGCACGCCAAGATCGGGGCGGTGCTTTTGATGTCCGCCGTTCATGGCTACCTGGCCGGCGCGGTGCGTAAATTCGCCGAGGACCGCAACGAAAAGCCCGCCAGGCACTGGCGAATCGTCAACGAGATCCCCACATTGCTGATGATCGCCATCGTCATTTTGGTGGTCGTCAAGCCGTTCTGAGGCTAGTCGCGCGAACGTCGTCCCTGGCTTTGGGACAATAGCTGCATGATGCGCTGCGTGGCTTTATCGGGTCCCGCAAAACGCAGCTTGCTCTTTCACCCGACCGACGATAAAAGACGGGTCTTCCTTCCCGTCATGCGCCGCCCTTCAGTGTCTTCGGCCGCGCCCGGCATTTGTCGCATCCCGCCGATATTTTCCCAAAGCTTACCCAGACTCCATCTATTCAAGGTCCGTCTATGCAAGAAATGAAACTCGCCGAGTTCAAGAACAAGAAACCGCCAGAGCTGATCGCTTATGCCGAATCGCTCGAGGTCGAGAACGCCAGCGTCATGCGCAAGCAGGAACTGATGTTCGCGATCCTGAAAAAGCTGGCTGCCCAGGACGTCGAGATCATCGGCGACGGCGTGGTCGAGGTGTTGCAGGACGGTTTTGGCTTCCTGCGCTCGGCCAACGCCAATTATCTGCCAGGTCCCGACGATATCTACATTTCACCGTCGCAGATCCGGCGCTTTTCGCTGAAGACCGGCGATACGGTCGAAGGGCCGATCCGCAGCCCGAAAGAGGGCGAGCGCTATTTCGCTCTGCTCAAGGTCAACACGATCAATTTCGACGATCCCGAAAAGATCCGCCACAAGATCCACTTCGACAATCTGACGCCGCTCTATCCGACCAAGCGGCTGAAGATGGAGATCGACAATCCGACCACCAAGGATATCTCGGCGCGCGTGATCGACTTGGTCGCGCCGATCGGCAAGGGCCAGCGCGCGTTGATCAATGCGCAGCCGCGTACAGGCAAGACCGTTCTCATGCAGAACATCGCGCACTCGATCACCGCCAACCATCCGGAATGCTATTTGATCGTGCTTCTGATCGACGAGCGGCCGGAAGAAGTGACCGACATGCAGCGCTCGGTGAAGGGCGAGGTGATCTCCTCGACCTTCGACGAGCCGGCTGTTCGCCATGTGCAGGTCGCCGAAATGGTGATCGAAAAGGCCAAGCGCCTTGTCGAACATGGCCGCGACGTCGTCATCCTGCTCGATTCCATCACCCGCCTCGGCCGCGCCTACAACACCGTGGTGCCATCATCCGGCAAGGTGCTGACCGGAGGTGTCGACGCCAACGCGCTGCAGCGGCCGAAGCGCTTTTTCGGTGCCGCGCGAAACATCGAGGAAGGCGGTTCGCTGACCATCATCGCCACCGCGCTGATCGATACCGGCAGCCGCATGGACGAAGTGATCTTCGAAGAGTTCAAGGGCACCGGCAACTGTGAAATCCAGCTCGACCGCAAGGTGGCCGACAAGCGCATCTATCCGGCCATGGACATATTGAAGTCCGGCACCCGCAAGGAAGATTTGCTGGTTTCCAAGCAGGACCTGCAGAAGATTTTCGTGCTGCGCCGCATCCTGGCGCCGATGGGAACCACCGATGCGATCGAGTTCCTGATCGACAAGCTCAAGCAGACCAAGACTAACGCGGACTTCTTCGATTCGATGAATACGTAGGAGCTTACCCTCCCCCTTGTGGGGAGGGTCGATCCGCGCAGCGGAGCGGGGTGGGGGTCAGCACCGAGGTTGGCGATTCACCCCCGCCCCGTCTCACGATCTACGCTTCGCTACGATCGCGAGCCGACCCTCCCCACAAGGGGGAGGGTGTCACCTCAACAGCTTCTCCAACTCCCCAGCATCCGTAACCGCCGGCAGGCAAACCTGTCCCGTACAAAACCACGCACCCGCCTTGTCGGTCGGCGGCAGGATTCCGCCGGGCAATATGGGTCGATTCGCAGCCGTACCGATCGCCGCGACAATATCCACCCGGCGTGGATCCGGGTTTCGATTCGCAACCGGAACGAGCTTCGGGTCGTCCAGCGCATCGACGATGACCAGCTTGAGCGGCTCGATCGCCAGCGCGCAGGCGTTGACGATGCCGGCTTGGCCATAGGCTTGGTGCGCTGCGCGGCCGGCAGCGTGTTCGGCGACCTTCCAGGCTTTCTCCTGCAGGTCGAGATCGCCGGTGACGGATGCCAGCCGGACCAGTGCCTCGATGATTTGGCCCGTCGCTGACGGAATGGCCTCGTCGACATCGCCCCGGATGCGGATCGGCACGTCGGCACTATCCGAAGCGGTCAGGTAATAGCCTGTTCCTTCGGCATCTGCGTGCCAACGATCGAGCTGTCCGATGAACTGGCGGGCCTGGTCGATATAGCTCCAATCGCCTGACGCTTCGAACAGCGAGATCGCCGCATTGGTCATGGCGGCGTAGTCGCTCGACAGAGCAGGGAATAGTTTCCTGGCGCCGAGCATCGAATGCGGCAAGCGGCCGTCGCGGCTGGCGGCGCTGATATGGGCAAAGGCCTTTGCCGCCGCGTCGATCCAGTCAGGCCGGGCCAATGATCGACCGGCCTCGGCAAGCGCTGCAATCATCAGGCCGTTCCAGTCGGTCAGCGTCTTTGCGTCCAGGCCGGGCCTGACACGCTCTTCCCGCACAGTGAGAAGTTTCGTCTTGAGCGGCCTAAGGGCTTCCCGATCGACCACACTTTGCGCCTGTTGGGAGCGGGTTTGGTGGACAATTGGCTTGCCTTCCCATCCATGCGGGCTGGACAGGGTGAAGTGGTTGAAAAACAAGGCGGAATCGTCGCCGAGGGCGGCTTTTATTTCGTCCCTGCTCCAAGTGTAGAACAATCCTTCCTCGCCGTCGCTGTCGGCGTCGAGACTGGTGGCAAAGTCGCCCCCTTCGACGCGCATTTCGCGCAGCAGCCAGTCGACCGTCTCTTCGATTCGTAGCCGGAACAGTTCGTTGCCGCTCGCCGCATAGGCCCAGTTGCAGAACCGGATGGACTGGGCGTTGTCGTAGAGCATTTTTTCAAAATGCGGCACCAGCCATTCGGCATCGGTCGAGTAGCGGCTGAGCCCACCGCCAATATGGTCGTAGATGCCGCCGCTTAGCATCTGTTCGAGGCTGAGCAGGACGTCGTCGCGATGGCTGGCGTTGCCGTCGCGTAGCCAGGACAGCCAGAGCGTGAGCATGAACGGGGCATTGGGGAATTTCGGCGCGCCGCGAAGGCCGCCGAGATCGCGGTCGACCATGCTGTCGATGCCCTTGGCAAGCTCCGCCAGCGCATCGCGGTCGAGTGCCGTCCTTGCATGCGAACCGGCGAGCCGGGCTTCGACATGGGCCGTCAGGCCGTCGGCGCTCTGGTTAAGGCTTGCCCTCTTCTCGCGCCACGCCTTGTCCACCGCCTCCATCACCTGGATGAAACCAGAGCGGCCATAGCGCGGCTCGCGCGGGAAATAGGTGCCGCCCCAGAATGGCTTGCCGTCCGGGGTCAGGAACATGGTCAGCGGCCAGCCGCCTTGCTCGCCCATCGAGGAGAGTGCGGCCATATAGATCTGGTCGATGTCCGGGCGCTCTTCGCGGTCGACCTTGATATTGACGAACAGACGGTTCATGACGGCGGCGACGTCGTCGTTTTCGAAACTTTCATGCGCCATGACATGGCACCAATGGCAGGCGGCATAGCCGACCGAGAGCAGGATCGGCCTGTCCAGAGCCTTTGCCTCTTCAAGCGAAGCCGGCGACCAGGCGCGCCAGTGCACGGGATTGCCGCTGTGCTGCTGCAGGTAGGGGCTGGCTTCTTCGGCAAGCAGGTTTTGTGCGGGTAGCGTCACGATGGGCAAACTCGGTTGGGAGTAGTCATATGGACGTAGGGCGGTTCAGCAAAGCGGGCAAATGATTTCAGGCGAATCCATCGTTGCGTTATCAAGCGGTCGACTGCCGGCGGGCGTCGCCGTCATCCGCATTTCCGGCTCGCAGACTCGATTCGTGGTCGAAACGATTGCCGGCGCCGCGGTTAAGGACCGCTCGGCGGTTTTGCGCAGGCTGCGGGCGCGCGATGGAACCGTGCTCGACAACGGCCTGGTCGTTTTCTTTCCCGGACCGGCCAGTTTTACTGGCGAGGATGTCGCCGAATTCCACGTTCACGGCGGACGCGCCGTGGTGGCCAGGATGCTGGAGGTGATCACCGGTTTCGACGGCGTCAGGCATGCCGAGCCTGGCGAATTCACGCGCCGCGCCTTTCTTAACGGCAAGGTCGACCTGGTCGAGACCGAGGCGCTGGCCGATCTCATCAACGCCGAAACCGAGGCTCAGCGGCGCTTCGCGGTGCAAAATGCCCTGGGCGCCCAGAGTGAACTCTATCTTGGCTGGAGGCGTCGGTTGATCCAGGCTCGCGCCATGATCGAGGCCGAGATCGACTTTGCCGATGAGGACGATGTCCCCGGTTCCGTTTCGGATACGGTCTGGTCCGATGTCCGGACGATGATCGGTGAGATCGATCGCCACATCGCCGGATTTCGCGCTGCCGAAATCATCCGTGACGGCTTCGAGGTGGTAATCCTTGGTGCGCCCAACGCCGGTAAGTCGAGTCTGTTCAACGCCCTGGCGCGGCGGGATGCCGCTATAGTAACGGATGAACCCGGCACGACGCGCGATCTGCTCGAGGTGGTGCTCGACCTGCAGGGGGTTCGCGTCCGGTTGGTCGACACGGCGGGCTTGCGCGATGCGCCGGGCAAGGTCGAGGCGATCGGCATCGAGAAGGCCAGGGCCAAGGCACATGGCGCCGACCTGTTGCTGCTGCTGCAGGACGTCGCGGACCCCAGGCCCACCGGTTCGTTGCCGACTGGCGGCGCGAGCTTGCGGGTCGGCACCAAGCTCGATTTGCTGGCCAGCCACCCGGCAAGCGATGCGGCCGGGAACTATGATCTTGTCATCTCGGTGAAGGCCGGGACCGGCGTGGAGGCATTGCTGGCGGAAATCGGCCGTCGCGCCGCTGAGGCGACCGGCAGCGCCGGCGATATCCTTCCATCGCGTCTGCGCCATGTCGAGTTGCTTGGCGAGACCAACCGCCATCTGCTTCGCGCCACCGACAGCCTGGCTGTCGGACAGGAATTGCGCGCCGAGGAACTGCGGCTCGCCGCCGATCGCCTCGGCCGAATCGTCGGCGCCATCGACGTCGAGGACATGCTGGACGTGATTTTCTCGCAGTTCTGCATTGGGAAATGACTCACGTGAAACCGTGGGCCTCGAACAGGAGTTGGTTTCTGGCGCAGAGGCCTGACGGCGCTTGCGGACTGCACGCGTTGGCAATTGGCGGAAACGCTTAACGTCTCGTCATCCTCGGGTCTGCGCTTCCGCTTCGCTCCCGCTCCGCCCGTGGATGACGAAAGTTGGCAGGGCTCCAGCGAACGGCCTCACTGCAAATGACTCACGTGAAACACCGCTGCAACTCCCCGCCATCTTGTTTCACGTGAAACTCGCTGCGGAGTTTTCTTGACAGCACCGCCCCACGGGGACATGTGTCCCTCATCATTGAGTCTGGGAAGTTTGTTATGACCAATCACTATGATGTGGTTGTGGTGGGCGGCGGCCACGCGGGGTGCGAGGCGGCGGGCGCGGCTGCGCGCGCCGGGGCCAAGACCGCGCTGGTCACGCTGCGGTTCGACACGATCGGTGTCATGTCCTGCAATCCGGCAATCGGCGGACTCGGCAAGGGCCACCTGGTTCGCGAGATCGATGCCCTGGACGGCCTGATGGGCCGGGTGGCGGATGCTGCCGGGATCCAGTTCCGCTTGCTCAATCGCCGCAAGGGTCCTGCGGTGCGCGGACCCCGCACGCAGGCCGACAGAAAGCTCTATCGCCTTGCCATGCAGGAAGCGATTCGGCAGCAGAACGATCTCGACGTGGTCGAGGGCGAGGTCTTGGACTTCGAGATCGCCTGCGGGCAGATTGCGGCGGTTCTCCTGGCCGACGGCCGGCGTCTTGCCTGTGGCGCGGTCGTTCTGACGACTGGTACCTTCCTGCGTGGGCTCATCCATATCGGCGAGAAGAAGATCGTCGCCGGCCGGATGAACGAGCAGGCGAGTCTTGGCCTGTCGGCGACGATGAACCGTGCCGGTTTCAAGCTCGGACGTCTCAAGACCGGTACGCCGCCGCGGCTCGATGGCCGGACGATCGATTGGGCGTCGCTGGATAGCCAGGCCGCGGATGAGGATCCGGTGCCGTTCTCGCTGATGACCGACCGCATCGAGACGCCGCAGATCGACTGCGGCATCACGCGCACGACGACGGCCACACATGAGCTGATTCGCCTCAATCTCGGCCGCTCCGCCATGTATTCCGGTTCGATCGAAGGCGTTGGGCCGCGCTATTGCCCTTCGATCGAGGACAAGATCGTCAAGTTCGGCGACAGGGACGGGCACCAGATCTTCCTCGAGCCGGAAGGGCTCGACGACGATACCGTCTACCCCAATGGGATTTCGACTTCGCTGCCTGAAGATGTCCAGCTCGATATGTTGAAAACCATTCCGGGGTTGGAGCGCGCCACCATGCTGCAGCCCGGCTATGCCATCGAATATGATCATGTCGATCCACGCGAGCTGCACCAGACGCTGGAGACGAAGCGCATCGGTGGCCTCTACCTCGCCGGCCAGATCAACGGCACGACCGGCTATGAAGAGGCGGCCGGGCAAGGCTTGCTCGCCGGCCTCAACGCGGCGCGGCGCGCGTCAGGCAGCGAGCGGATCGTGCTCAGCCGCACCGAAGCCTATATCGGCGTGATGGTCGACGACCTTACCAGCCGCGGCATCAGCGAACCCTACCGGATGTTCACCTCGCGGGCCGAGTTCCGGCTGTCGCTGCGCGCCGACAACGCCGATGAGCGGCTGACACCCCTGGCTGCGAAGCTGGGCATCGCCTCGACGCAGCGGATGCAGCGCTACGAGGCTGTCATGCAGCGCCTTGATGAGGCGCGGGAGCTGGCGAAATCGCTCACCCTGACCCCCAATGAAGCGGCGCGGCACGGGCTGGAGATCAATCGGGACGGCGTACGCCGGTCGGGTTATGAATTGCTGTCCTATCCCGATGTCGATGTGGCTTGGCTGGCCGGTATCGATTCGCGGTTTGCGGAAATCGACGGCAAGACGGCGGAACGCCTCGAAACGGAAGCCAAATATTCGGTCTACCTGGATCGCCAGAAGACGGATGTGGCGCAAATCAGGCATGAGGAGGGCCGCCTGATCCCGGAGACGGTCGATTTCGCCGGCGTACCGGGCCTGTCCAACGAGTTGAAGCAGAAGATCCAGGCGCGGCGACCGCGCTCCATCGCCGACGCCCAGCGCATGGAAGGTATGACGCCAGCGGCGCTGGCGATCATTGTCGCTCATGTTCGCCACGCGGAGAGCGCCCAGCGCCTACAAAGGGATGTTGCGTGACTTCTTCTTCATGGAAGAGCCTGCAGGACGCGGCAGGCCCGGTTTCACGTGAAACATTCGATCGGCTGGTGGCATTCGAGCAGATGTTCCAGAAATGGAACCGCAGCATCAATCTGGTTGCACAATCGACGGCTGGCGATGTCTGGCAGCGTCACATCCTGGACAGCGCGCAGTTGGCGCGAATCGAGCCCCATGCGACGCGCTGGGTCGATCTCGGGTCTGGCGGCGGATTTCCCGGCCTTGTCATGGCTTTCCTGCTTGCCGAGCGTGACGGCGCCAGCATCGATCTGGTTGAAAGCAATCGCAAAAAGGCATCGTTCCTGCAGGCCGTCGTCGGGCAGTTCAGCCTGCCGGCGCGGGTCGTGGCGCGCCGCATCGATGACAGCCATGCGCTTGTTTCGGCACCGCAAATCGTCACGGCACGGGCACTCGCCTCGCTTTCGACCCTGCTGGACCTGTCGGCGCCATGGCTGATTTCAGGTGCGCGTGGCCTGTTTCACAAAGGCCGGGATTACCGCGCCGAAGTGGAAGAAAGCGTTCACCGATGGTCCTTCGATCTGGTAGAACATCCAAGTGTGACCGACGCCAGCGGCGTCATTCTCGAATTGTCGAACTTGCGACCTGTCTGATCTGCTCCAGGCGACCCGAAGCGACCCGAAAATGAATTTCTGGCATAGACCCATGATGAAGAATGGCCCCCGAATCATCACCGTAGCCAACCAGAAGGGCGGCGTCGGCAAGACCACCACCGCCATCAACCTGGCGACCGCGCTGGCCGCGATCGGCGAAAAGGTCCTGATCGTCGATCTCGATCCGCAAGGCAATGCCAGCACCGGCCTCGGCATCGACCGCAAGGATCGGACGGTCTCGTCCTATGATGTGCTGACAGGCGAGCTGGAGCTGGAAGCCGCGGCCATCCCGACAGCCGTGCCCGGCCTGTCGATCGTGCCGTCGACGCTCGACCTGCTTGGCATCGAAATGGAAATAGCCTCGGCGCCGGACCGGGTGCTCAAGCTGCGCAATGCGTTGCGCGCCGCGACCGAGCGCGGGGCACCCTTCGGTTATGTGCTGATCGATTGCCCGCCTTCGCTCAACCTTTTGACGTTGAATTCAATGGCGGCAGCCGATTCCGTTCTTGTGCCGCTGCAGTGCGAGTTCTTCGCGCTGGAAGGCCTCAGCCAATTGCTGGAGACGGTCGAGCAGGTGCGCCGCTCGATCAATCCGGACCTTATTATCCAAGGCATCGTGCTGACCATGTATGACGGCCGCAACAATCTCGCCAACCAGGTGGTACAGGATGTTCGCGCGCATATGGGCGACAAGGTCTACGAGACCATCATTCCGCGCAATGTGCGGGTGTCCGAGGCGCCGTCCTACGGCAAGCCGGCCATCCTCTACGACCTCAAATGCTCGGGCAGCCAGGCCTATCTGCAATTGGCATCGGAAGTGATCCGCCGCGAGCGTAAATTGCGCGCCGCTTGATAAGATCGGATGCAAGTCGGTTCGAGGCCGAAACGATCGCTTCTTGGAATATATGGGACTTTGGAACAAAGATGAGCGACGACCTTTCGAGAAAGAGACTGGGCCGTGGGCTGGCGGCGCTGATCGGCGAGATCGATCGTCCGGCAGCGCCGGAAAAGCCCGGCATGAGCGCCGACGGCAAGGTGCCGATCGAGTTCCTGACCCCCAACCCGAAAAATCCGCGCCGGCATTTCGGCGACGCCGAACTGACGGACCTTGCCCAGTCGATCCGAGAGCATGGTGTCGTCCAGCCGGTGGTGGCGCGGCCTTCGCCGACACAGGCCGGCCGCTACGAGATCATCGCCGGCGAGCGGCGCTGGCGTGCGGCACAGCGCGCCGGCCTGTCCGAGATCCCGGTCATCATCCGCGAGGTCAACGACCGCACGGCGCTGGAACTGGCAATCATCGAGAATGTCCAGCGCACCGACCTCAATGCGGTCGAGGAAGCGCTTGGTTATCAGCAGCTGATCGACGAGCACGGCTACACCCAGGCCGATCTCGGCCAGGTGATCGGCAAGAGCCGCAGCCATGTCGCCAACACGCTGCGGCTGCTCAAGCTGCCGGACGTGATCCGCGACATGCTGGTCGACGGCGAGCTGTCGGCAGGGCACGCCCGCACGCTGGTGACGGCGGAAGATCCGGCTGGCCTTGCCAAGCGCATCGTCGAAGAGGGCCTTTCGGTGCGCCAGGCCGAAGCGCTGGCGCAGATGCCGGCCGCCAGCAGCAGCGCGAAGGAGGCCAGGCCGGCGCCGAGCCCGGAGCAGAAAGACCCCGACACGCTGGCGTTGGAAAAGCTGTTGACGGATACGATCGGCATGATCGTGTCCGTGGAACACAAGGGCAAGGGTGGCGTGCTGCGCATCGCATATCGCTCGCTGGAGCAGCTCGATGAGCTGTGCCGCAGGCTGAAGCAGGATTAGTAGTTAGCCGACGAATTGTCAGCGGCACGAGCATGACTGGCGATTGCCGGTCTTCTCTCTTTGCAGCGTTGGTGATTGGCGAAATCGGCGAAGCCGCGAATCTCCCTCCTTGAGGGGGAGATGGCCGGTAGGCCAGAGGGGGTCGCCTCACATTAAGCGCCGACGCCCTTGCGGAAGCAAAGAAGAGGTCAGCGCCTCACGTCCGGCGACCCCCTCTGTCGCCTTCGGCGACATCTCCCCCTCGAGGGGGGAGATCAGGCGCGCTGTGCCAATCGGCTGCTTTCCACCACAATGCCAAGCAGCGCCTGTCGCGCCAGCGCGACCGATAGATCCGGCCTTCGCCGCGTCTGCAGGACCGCCGTCTGCAGCCGGGTTAGCGCGCGGCCGAGCGCGTCGGTGCTCCAGCGCTCCAGCGCCTTCTCCACCAGCTTGCGGCGCGAGAAGAAGACCGGCGGGCGGGCGGCGGCAACGACGGAAGCCGCATTGCGGCCGCCCGAATCCATCTGGCCCCGCATGGCCTGGATCTGCTGCAACTGCCGCATCGCCGAGGACAGCACCAGGAAGGGCTGTCCGCCGGACTGGCAATGCCGCGTGAAGGCGGTGTCGAAGTCGCCGATCTTGCCTTCGAGCAGCGCGTCGACCGCGTCATCGAAAGAGGCGCCGGAAACGTCACCCGACATCGCCTTGACCTCTTCAAGCCCGATCTCCTGCTGGCCATGGGCGTAGAGCACGAGCTTCTCGATCTCGCCACGCGAGGCCAGCCGGTCGCCGCCGAGATTGCGGCGCAGCGCCTGTCTCGCCTCCATGGTCATCGACATGCCGGCCTTGCGCAACTCGTCGTCGATGACGACGTCGATGTCGCGGGCTTCATCGGCATAGCAAGGCAAAGCCATGGCATTGTCGGCGGCCTCGACGATAGCGCGCAGCCCGACGCCCTTCTTCAGATCGCCGGCCTCGATGAGAATGATCGCATCGCGCGCCGGTTCCGCCGTCAGCGCCTTGACGTCGTCGGCCAGTGCCTTCTGGCCGCTGGCATTGCGCACCCAGAGCAGGCGCCGGTCGGAAAACATCGGCACGGTGCGGGCTTCGTCGAGCAGCCGACCCGCGTCACGGTCGACCTCCGAGCCCTCAAGCCGGACCACCGAGAAGGGATCGTCGAGCGGCAGGCCGGTCTTGCCGGCAAAAGCCTTCGCCCGCTCGGAGACGAGGCCGCGGTCGGGGCCATAAAGCAGGACAATGGAGATGCGCTGGTCCGGCCGCGCCAGCCACCCATCGACCTCGTAAGCTTTCTTCTGTGCCATGGCGGGTTGGTTAGCACAGGGCGGGGTCGGCGTGAACGGGGCTGCGGTGGCTGGGGCAAAGGATGGTGCGCGTAATCTCCCCCCTCGAGGGGGAGATGGCCGGCAGGCCAGAGGGGGTTCGGTTCGACCGGATGCGACCTCCTTGCGGCAGATGGAGGTTGGCGCTTCACATTGGGCGACCCCCTCTGTCGCCTTCGGCGACATCTCCCCTCGAGGGGGGAGATTAGCCGCTTCGCCGCTTTCACCTACTATCAACGCTGCAAGGTGAGTATCCACCCACCGACTTGCCTTATCTGACCGCAAACCCAGCGCAACCTTCCCCCTAATTGCGCGCCACACCCCAACATCGACAAGAAATTTCGCAGACATATCTACATCTTGGTGTTGGGGAGGCTGCATCGACCGGCGTGGCCGGGACTGAAGGCTTGCCCGACGAATTCGCACTGGCCGTGCAGATATGCAACTATCGGCGCCAGGCAACATTGGAGGACTTGGTCATGGCCGATGCTGGGATGTTGCGGTTTCACGTTCCGGAGCCGGAAGTGCGACCGGGCGGAACGCCTGACTTTTCCAATGTGCCGATCCCGAAGGCCGGCTCGGTGTCGCGCCCCGAAATCTCTGTCGATCCGCGCACCATCCGCGATCATGCCTTCTCGATCATCCGCGTGCTGAACCGCAATGGCGAAGCCGTTGGGCCCTGGGCCGGCCTGCTTTCCAGCGACGAGCTTTTGGCCGGCCTGCGCCACATGATGACGCTCAGGACCTTCGACGCGCGCATGCAGATGGCGCAGCGCCAGGGCAAGACCTCGTTTTATATGCAGAATCTGGGCGAAGAGGCGGTGTCCTGCGCCTTCCGCAAGGCGCTGGCGCCGGGCGACATGAATTTCCCGACCTATCGCCAGGCCGGCCTGCTCATCGCCGACGGCTATCCGATGGTCACGATGATGAACCAGATCTATTCCAACGAGGCGGATCCGCTGAAGGGCCGGCAATTGCCGATCATGTATTCGTCGAAAGAGCACGGCTTCTTCTCGATCTCCGGCAATCTGGCGACGCAGTATATCCAGGCGGTCGGCTGGGCGATGGCTTCGGCCATCAGCAATGATTCGAAGATCGCCGCGGCCTGGATCGGCGACGGCTCGACGGCGGAGTCCGACTTCCATTCGGCGCTGGTATTCGCCTCCACCTACAAGGCACCCGTCGTGCTCAACGTGGTCAACAACCAGTGGGCGATCTCGACTTTCCAGGGCATCGCGCGCGGTGGCTCGGGCACGTTCGCGGCGAGGGGCCTCGGCTTCGGCATCCCGTCGCTGCGCGTCGACGGCAACGACTATCTCGCTGTCCATGCGGTCGCCAAATGGGCGGCGGAGCGTGCGCGCAGCAATCTCGGGCCAACGCTGGTCGAATATGTCACCTACCGCGCCGGCGCGCATTCGAGCTCGGACGACCCCTCCGCCTACCGGCCGAAGACCGAATCCGACGCCTGGCCGCTCGGCGACCCGATCGTGCGGCTGAAGAACCACCTCATCGCGTTCGGTGTCTGGTCGGAGGAGCGGCACACCCAGGCCGAGGCGGAAATCCTCGACACAGTGATCGCGGCGCAGAAAGAAGCGGAAAGCCACGGCACGCTGCACGCCGGCGGCAAGCCGTCGACGCGCGACATGTTCGAGGGCCTCTACGCCGAGATGCCGCCGCATCTGCGGCGCCAGCGCCAGCAGGCGGGAGTCTGAGCCATGCCGAGACGCACCATGATCGAGGCGATCCGCGACGCCATGGACGTGTCGATGGCACGCGACAGCAAAGTCGTCGTGTACGGCGAGGATGTCGGCTTCTTCGGCGGCGTCTTCCGCTGCACGCAAGGCCTGCAGGCCAAATACGGGAAGAGCCGCTGCTTCGATGCGCCGATCAGCGAATCCGGCATCGTCGGCTCGGCCATCGGCATGGCCGCCTATGGCTTGAAACCGTGCGTGGAGATTCAGTTTGCCGACTACATGTATCCGGCATACGACCAGCTGACCCAGGAAGCGGCGCGGCTGCGCTACCGCTCCAATGGCGATTTCACCTGCCCGATCGTGGTGCGGATGCCGACCGGCGGCGGCATTTTTGGCGGCCAGACGCACAGCCAGAGCCCGGAAGCGCTGTTCACCCATGTGTCGGGGCTGAAGACCGTGGTGCCGTCCAACCCGCATGACGCCAAGGGGCTGCTGATCGCGGCGATCGAGGACCCGGACCCGGTGATCTTCCTGGAGCCCAAGCGACTCTACAACGGCCCCTTCGACGGCCATCACGACCGGCCGGTGACGCCATGGTCGAAGCATGCGCTCGGCGAGGTCGCCGACGGCCACTACACGGTGCCGCTCGGCAAGGCGGCGATCCGCAGGCCAGGGTCAGCCGTCACCGTGCTCGCCTATGGCACCATGGTTTATGTCGCGCAGGCCGCCGCCGAGGAAACCGGAATCGATGCCGAGATCATCGATCTCAGGACGTTGTTGCCGCTCGACCTCGACAGCATCGTGGCTTCGGTGAAAAAAACGGGACGCTGCGTCATCGTGCACGAGGCGACGCTGACCTCGGGCTTCGGCGCCGAGCTGTCGGCGCTGGTGCAGGAAAACTGTTTCTACCATCTGGAGGCGCCGGTGGCACGGGTCGCCGGCTGGGATACGCCCTATCCGCATGCGCAGGAGTGGGACTATTTCCCCGGCCCCGCCCGCGTTGGCCGCGCTCTCATCGAAACCATGGAGGCCTGAGATGGGCGAGCACATCATCAAGCTGCCCGATGTCGGCGAGGGTGTCGCCGAGGCCGAACTGGTCGAATGGCACGTCAAGGTCGGCGACATCGTGCGCGAGGACAGCGTGCTCGCCGCCGTCATGACCGACAAGGCGACGGTCGAAATTCCGTCGCCGGTCGATGGCGAAATCCTGTGGCTGGGCGCCGAGATCGGCGACACGGTGGCGATCGGCTCGCCTATCGTGCGGCTGAAGGTGGCGGGAGAGGGCAATGTTGCGGGTGGTGCGACGCCGGCAAAAGTCACGGCTGAGAGTACCCCCGCCCCTAGCCCCTCCCCACAAGGGGGAGGGGGACGCGTTTCAACCACGAAGGCCGACGCCAAGTCAGCCGCATCTATGAATGCGCCAAGAACCACGGACGCCAGGGAATCAGATACCGGTATACGGGCGGCAGAGACCGAGTCCCCCTCCCCCTTGTGGGGAGGGGCTAGGGGTGGGGGTACTGCGCCGACGTCCAGAGTTGTCGGGCCCGTCGCCGCTCCCCGTCCCGAAGGCGAAAAACCGCTGGCCTCGCCGGCTGTTCGCCTGCGGGCGAAAGAGGCCGGCGTCGATCTGCGGCAGGTTGCGGGAAGCGGCCCGGCCGGCCGCATCGGCCATGAGGATATCGATGCTTTCCTGGCACGCGGACCGCAGGTCGCCAGGATGTCCGGCCTCGCCCGCAACGACGCGGTCGAGGACATCAAGGTGGTCGGCTTGCGGCGCAAGATCGCCGAGAAGATGATGCTGTCGAAATCGCGCATCCCGCACATCACCTATGTCGAGGAGATCGACGTCACCGCGCTGGAGGAGCTGCGCGCCGCGCTCAACAAGGAGAAGCGCCCGGGCGTGGAGCGGCCGAAGCTGACGCTGCTGCCGTTCCTGATGCGGGCGATGGTCAAGGCGATATCGGACCAGCCCAATCTCAATTCGCTGTTCGACGACGAGGCCGGCATTATCCACCAGCATGGCGGCATTCATATCGGCATCGCCGCGCAGACGCCGTCGGGGCTGGTGGTGCCTGTGGTCAAGCATGCCGAGGCGCGCGACATCTGGGAGTGCGGCGCCGAGATCATCAGGCTGGCCGAGGCGGCCAAGTCGGGCACGGCAACCCGCGACGAGCTGTCCGGCTCGACCATCACCATCACCTCGCTTGGCGCCATGGGCGGCGTGGCGACGACGCCGGTCATCAATCATCCGGAAGTGGCGATCATCGGCGTCAACAAGATGATGGTGCGGCCGGTGTGGGACGGCACCCAGTTCATCCCGCGCAAGATGATGAACCTGTCGTCCAGCTTCGACCATCGCGTCATCGACGGCTGGGACGCGGCGGTGTTCATCCAGCGCATCAAGACGCTGCTGGAAACGCCGGCGCTGATTTTTGTGGATTGAGGGCGGTGATGTCGGCGGGACAGCGCCCCCCTCTGCCTTGCCAGGCATCTCCCCCTCAAGGGGGGAGATCGGCAGCTTCGCCATCCCCGCCTCTCTCTAAGTTTTTGAGATTGGCGAAAGCCGAGGTGACATCCAATCTCCCCCCTCGAGGGCAGGGCTATCGCATATGAGTAAAGAGCTGGAAGAGGAAGTCTCTGTTCCATCTGGCTCTTCGCATCTTGCTGGCGATGGG
>NZ_JAMYOR010000066.1:0-35563 GCF_040319965.1 Mesorhizobium sp. M0830
GGCCCCATCTATCCCACCGTCCTGAAGCAGATGAAATGGGCGCCGCAAGGGCTCGAGCGGATCAGCGAGTGGAAGCATCGGGTGGTACCCATTCCCCTAGTCGCCATAGGCGGCCTCACCCCTGACCGGCTCGACGGTGTCTTCAAGGCTGGTGCGGACAGCGCGGCGGTGGTCACCGACATCACGTTGAATGCCGATCCCGAAGCGCGCACGCGAGAATGGATCGAAAAGACAAAGCCATGGCGCTGAGCCGAGAACCGCATGTGCTCGTGGTCGGCGGATCAGACTCCAGCGGTGGGGCTGGAATTGCACGCGATATCGAGACGATCTCTTCCATTGGCGTGCGCACCTGCCTGGCCGTCACAGCGCTGACGGTGCAAACGCACGACGCCGTCATGGAAATCCATCCTTCTCAGCCCGATCTTGTGGCCAATCAGATGCGCGCCGCGCTGCAGGCCAACAAGGTGGCGGCAATCAAGATCGGCATGCTGGCAACGGCTGAGGTCGTCGTTGCCGTCGCGGCTGTGCTACGCGAAAATCCACAGGTGCCGGCAGTACTCGACCCGGTGCTGGCCACGACGTCAGGCCGGGCGCTGCTGGACGCAAGGGCCATCGCCGCCATGAAACGCGACCTGATGCCCCTTTGCCGCCTCGTCACACCCAATCTCATCGAGCTGGCGCATCTTGTTGGCTTAGAGCCAGCGGTGGATGAAGACGGCGCAGTGTGGCAAGGCCAGGAATTGCTGGTGGCCGGGATGCAGGCCCTGCTGATCAAGGGCGGCCACGCGGCGGGACTTCGATCGACCGATATTCTGTTGCGCTTGGATCAAGAACCAATCCGCTTTGACATGCCGCGCCTTGCCGTATCGATGCGCGGGACGGGCTGCATGCTGGCCAGCGCGATTGCGGCACATCTGGCAAAGACCTCAATTGAAGACAGCGTGCGCGAAGGCAAGCTGTTTGTTTTCAAGAGGCTGCGAAAGAATGCAGTCGGACGAAATTGACTTTGCCTCGATCAATCCAATCGCGGCGGGCCAACAATCAAGATATTCAGCGCTCTGTCCGCGAACGATTAATGTCCGCCAGTACGGGAACGGCGCTTTCGTTAAGTGCAGCATTTGCGGCGATTGCAGAATATGAGCCTTGATGCGCTTGCAAGGCGCGCGGGTCTGTCGAAGGGCACCGTTGTGGCCATCGAACAGGCAAAGGCAAACCCAAGCGTTGGAGTCTTGTGCCGGCTCGCCTTCGCGTTCTCGCTCTCCGTCACCGATTTGCTGGGCCAAACTTCGGAAGAAAATCACAGACGAAACGATCGAACGGACCAAACCAGCAACGCTTTGGTAAACCCCCGCAAAGGAGCGAGGCGAAACTGATGACAGCGACCTCCGGCCGAACCATGTTCGAGATGTGGTCCTGGACGATCGGTCGGCTCCGCAACGATTAGTCTTGCAAGCCGGGGAGTCCGCGCGCTCCTCACCGACCAGCCGCACTCCTATGCGGCTGCCGACGATCATGCCGTTCGTTTTCCATGGCTGTGCTCGAACGAAGCTCCGCCGCTCAAGCCTTGGCGGTGATGCACGTCGACCGAATACTAAGACGGTTCTCGACGGTTAGACTGGCCGACAGCAAAGTCAGATTGCACTGCCACATCCGGGCGCAGCGCACTATTGGTAACGTCCGTGGCGCTGCAGCACTTCGATCTGGTAACCGTCGGGGTCGGCGACGAAAAAGAACCGCGCAAGCAGCCCGCCTTCGTGGTTGAACTCAACAATTCTTCGCGGATTGAAACCTGCCGCCGCCAAGCGCTTGTGCTCTGCCTCGATATCGTCAACGCAAAATGCCATGTGGCCATAACCATCGCCAAGCGCGTAGGGCTCTTCCCTGCCCTTGTTGATCGTCAGTTCAAGCTCGAAATCGGCTTCCGCATTGCGCAGATAAACCAGAGTGAACGTGTCAAAATCCAGCCGGTCCGCAACATCGAGTCCAAATGCGCTCTTGTAGAAACTGACCGACAGGTGCTCGTCCACGACCCGGATCATCGAATGAATTGCTTTCGCCAAAGGGAGCCTCCAGTCTGCCGCCAGATTTCGAACAACGTGGCCCATTGGCGCAAAAAGGGGTGGCAGCCGGTTACCACGTCGAGTAATTGGCTGAAGGATGGTCTGGCCAGCAGGTCCGATTGCAGCCACTGCAAATGCAGTGGAAAATGCGCTTCTGTTTGGTATCATCGGGCCGAATAGGCGCTGGAATGCTTTCGCCCAGCGGCATCAAAAGGGAGGTCTTCGCATGTGTCAGGTCTTTGCCGGGCAGGATCCGGAAGGCTATCGGCTGATCAATCGCTCAGTTCGAATAGGCGGCCATTCGACGAGCATCCAACTCGAAGCTACTTTTTGGACCCTGTTGGACGAGATCGCCCGTGGGCAAGGGATGACGGCGCCGAAATTCCTCTCAACGCTTTACGACGAAGCGCTGGAGATCAACGGCCAAATCCCGAACTTTGCCTCCATGCTGCGCACCACGTGCGCGCTCTATCTGCGCGACAGACAAGCACTCGACAGCAAACCCTCGGAATTCACGAACAAGGCAGCCTGACCCGCGGGCATTTTCTCAAAAACTCCGGGTACCGGAAAAACCCGTGTAGCAGCCGCCTGCTACCAGCAAACCGAATTTTGGCGCTATGTGATAAGGAATGGCGAACTTGACAGAGGCGGTATAGAGTTCATCTCATAACAAGAAATAAGCCGCACCAACGGCGACGCCGGAGCGAATCTGGGAGGATTCATGGTTGAGATTTTCTCTAAGCGGGACGGCCCGCGGCGCGAGGACGTACAGGTCAAAAAACTGATCGAGCAGAACCGCTCGACCATCGTTCGCCTTGCCGACCAGATCAGCGGCGGTGGCTATTCGGCTTCGAGAAAGCCACGCCAGCAGCCGAAAGCTGAAGGCCTTATCATCCATGTCGGCGGCAGCACGGCGCCCGTGGCTGAAGCCAAGCCGTCCATCCACGTCACCATGAACGGCCGTGTAATCTCGAAGGATCAGAACACCGGCCGCCAGCTTCATCACATCGGCGATGTCCGTAACCGAGGTGGCAACCAGATCTTCGTCCTGGCGACGAAGCAGAATGGCTTTTTCTCGCCGGTCGACGAATCCATCGCTGCGGCGCTTGCCGAATTAGACGGGGCCCATCTCGCCGCCACCTATACCGAGGAACAGCTTGCCGCCGACATCGGCGCGAAACTCGGCATCAACTGACCGTGCAGACGCCCGGGTGTGCTTGTGCACGTCCAATCCGCGCCGGGTACGACGCGACAGCATACAGAAATGGCATGCCTCAAAGGTTCTGTGATGACTGAATGAAACGCCAGATAAGCTCCAATCAGATGAAGATCGATGCTCTTCCAGCACATGCGTCGGCGGCAGCCAGGCAAATGGTTCTGGGCAACATCGATTATGACGAGCGTGCCACCATGCGCGCCTGGGAAAATTTTCTGGCCGACGAGCCCAAAAGTGCCCGCGATCCTGTCCACCCAAGCCACGTCCGCTCCCTCATTCATGATTCGTGGTATCGCAGTGCCTCCGGCGGCATCAACGCTCAAGGTATTGAAGCGCCGCTGAGCAGTGATCGCGACGAGATCGAATATCTGACCCGCGCCAACGCCGAATTGCTCTCGGCGGCGCGCCGGTCATTCGCTTCCCTTGGCCAGTTGCTGGACGGGACAGGCGCGATGCTGGTTCTGGCCGACAGCGACGGTGTGCTGATCGACGCCATCGGCGACAAGAAGACGCTGCATGACGGCATGGATATCCACCTCGGCATCGGCGGTAAGTGGAACGAAGACGCAGTCGGAACCAACGGAATCGGCACCGCGCTGTGGACCGGGGAGCCAACTTTTGTCCATGCGGCCGAGCATTTCTGCGCCGGGATCAAATCCTGGACTTGCGCCGGCGCGCCGATCCGCGATCCACTGGATGGCAAGATCATCGGGGTCGTCGACTTGTCAGGCTATTCGCCTATCTTCCGGCCGCACAACACCGCGCTCGTTGCCGCCACGGCCCGGCAGATCGAAAAGGCATTGGCCGAACAGCAGCAGGAACAGCGCACACGTCTGCTCGAAGCCTTCATCGCTTCGGCTCCAACCTACCGCCGAAAAGACGGGCTGGTCATCGTTGACCATCGCGGCCGCGCCATCTTCTGCAACAACGTGCCCGATGGCGAGACCACCGAGATGAGGGACGGCCCGATGGAGCCAGGCCGTGGCCGTTGGTTGATGAACCTTCCGTCCTCCGGCTCCGACGCCGACCTCGCCAGAGCGCTTCCGGCACATCTGCGATCCTGCCACATTACGCCGCTCAAGCTTGACGGGGACCTTCGCGGCGCTGCGCTGGTGTTCCCCCCCGTGCCGGCGGTCTCAAGCGTGGCGGTGGTCCACCGGGAAATGAACAAGCATCTTCGGGATGCTGTTGCCATGATTGTCGGCGAAAGCGAAGCGTTGCGGGCCGCCATTGATGTCGCCTGTCGCGTCGCTCAATCGAACAGTGCCGCTTCGCTATTGGTCGAAGGTGAGACGGGTGTTGGAAAAGAGCTGTTTGCACGCCTTGTCCATGCAGGCAGCCAGCGCACGGCGAATGATCCGTTCATCGCAATGAATTGCGGGGCGATTACCAAGGACCTTTTCGGCAGCGAATTGTTCGGTCATGTCGCCGGCGCCTTTACCGGCGCCTCGCGTGAAGGCAAGCCGGGCGTTTTCGAGCTCGCCAACGGCGGCGTGCTCAGCCTCGATGAGATCGGCGAATTGCCGCTTGAGATCCAGCCGTTTCTGCTGCGTGTCCTGGAAGAGCGCGTGGTCAACCGCATTGGCGACAGCCGTGGTCGCCCGGTGGATGTGCGCCTGGTTGCCTCGACCAATCGCGATCTCCACCAGGAAGTTGCCGCAGGCCGCTTCCGTCGCGATCTCTACTATCGAATCGGCGCGGTCTCGATCACCGTCCCACCGCTGCGCGAGCGCGGCGAGGACGTGCTGCTGCTGATCGAACATTTCAACCGGCAGATCGCCACCGCAGCAGGCGAGGACCCGCTGGAATTCTCGCAGGAAGCGCTCGAGGTCCTGCTCGCCTACCATTGGCCGGGTAATGTGCGCGAACTGAAGAACCTCGTCGGGCGGTTGCACATTCTGGCGCGTGGCGGCACTGTCGAGCTCTCGGATCTTCCTGGAGAAATCAGTGCGGGCAATCGCAACACTATGATCGGGCACAACGATCATCCCGCAGCCATGCTCGAAGCACCAGTTTGCACATTCGAGGATGCAGAATGCCAGGCGCTCAAGAACGCGCTTGCCGCGGAGAGTGGCAATCTCAGCAAAGTTGCTCTGAGGCTCGGTATTTCGCGCCCGACGCTCTATCGCAAGCTCGGACAATACGGCATCCGCCGCGGTTTCCTCTAGACTAAGACTAGCGCCGCTCGTCTACAGCATCTGTCGGAATCAACGGCAACTCGATGGATTGGATCGTGGTTCCCAACCCTATTCCGCAGCCAGGGCCGTGACTTCCCGCCGGAACGGCAGCGCATCACCGATATCGGGTTCGTCCAGCTCACGCGCGAAGCGATGGCCGGCATAGGTTGCCCAGGCGATCGGACCTGGCGCCTCGGCATCGCCGATGACCTTGATCGAGCGAATGCCTTTGTCGGCCCATTCGTGCCGCCGCGCTTTCAACTCGCGCCAGACCTGGTCCTCCTGTTGGCGCGACGTCACCAGCACCACGGCGTCGGCGGCGACCTCGCGTTCGGCGCCGGTGTAGGCGCAGGCAGTGGCAACGCCGCCTTGCACGACGCGCGTAACGGTCCGGTTCAGCACGATCTCGACGCCGAGCTCGGCCAGACGGCGATGGATTGCGCCCTGCTCCAAGGTGTTGCGAGTCCAGTCCGATACATAGGCGGACGGCGTCACCAGCGTCACCTTGGCGCCGTTGCGCGCGATCAACTCGGCCAGAACGCCACCCATGTAATAGTGGTCGTCGTCAAACAGCACGACATTGCCGGCAGGCACATTGCCACCCATCAGATCGTCCGGCGTGTAGACCGGCATGGCCGGGCTGATCGGCATCGCCACCACATGGGCGCGCGCCACCCCGTCACGCCGCCATGTCGAGCCGGTGGCGAGGGCGATGTTCTGAAAGCCGAAGGCCAGGATGTCCTGCGCCGACAACCGGCTTTCGAAATAGATGTCGACATTGGGCATCTGGCTGAGCTGGTATTGGCGATAATCGCGTACGCGGCCCCAGGCCGAGAGCCCGGGCAGGCGGCATTCGCGCGCGACGCGGCCGCCGAGTTCGGTGCCAGTCTCGGCAATGGCGACCTGATAGCCGCGCAGGCCGAGCGCGCGAGCTGCTTCAAGCCCGGCCGGACCGGCGCCAACGATCAGCACGCTCTCGCTGTCGCCCTTGGGCTGCATGCGCTCCGGGTGCCAGCCCTTGCGCCATTCCTCCATGAAGGTCGGGTTCTGCGTGCAGCGCGAGATCGACATGGTCATGTCGCCGGTGATGCAGATGTTGCAGCCGATGCATTCGCGAATGTCCTCGATGCGCCCTTCTTCCACTTTCTTCGGCAGGAACGGATCGGCAATCGACGGTCGCGCGCAGCCGATGAAATCAAGCGTGCCAGACCTGATCATCTTCACCATGACATCCGGCGACGTAAAGCGACCGACACCCACGACCGGCTTCGAGGTCAGCTTCTTGATGCCGGAGACGAGGCTTTCCTGCGCGGCCTCCTCCTTGAACCGCGACGGCCCCGAACAATCCTCCCAGGCGCCATGCGCCAGATCCCAGAGATCGGGCAGATCGGCATGCATCTCGATCATGTCGCGCACCTCGGAATTGGCGAAGCCAAGCTCGCCGATCATCTCGTCCAGCGACAGCCGCAGCGTCAGGCCGCAAGTGTCGCCAATGGCATCCCTGCCCTCTTCGATCAGTTCGCGCATCAGCCGCGAGCGGTTTTCCAGGGAGCCGCCATATTCGTCGCTACGCTGGTTGGTTGCGGTGGACAGGAAGTGTTGGATGATGCCGAAGCCATGCGCGCCGTAGAGACACACCAGGTCGAAGCCAGCCAACCTGGCGCGTTTGAAAGCGTTGCGGTGCCAGCGGCGTAGGTCGCGGATGTCCTGCTTGTCCATGGCGCGCGCCTGAACCGGATCGTTGGTGAAGGTCCGGATCGGCAAGGCCGACGGCCCGCGCGGCACTTCCTTGGTGTAGAGGTTCGGGCCATTGATGCCTGAATAGGCCAGCTGGACGCCGGCCAGCGCGCCATGCTGATGCATGGCGCTGGCCATCTTGGCGAGCGCTGGAATATCAGCGTCGTCCCACAGCCTGAGCTCGATGAAAGGCGTGATCTCCGAGGTGTGGTGCATCTCTGTCTGCTCGGTGAAGATGACGCCCCAGCCCCCTTCCGACTTGATGCGTCGCATCTCGGCCGCGGCCGACGGATCGCGATAGCCACCGCCATTGCAGTGCGGCACCTGGTAGAAGCGGTTCTTGGCGGTCACCGGACCGATTTTCACCGGCTCGAACAGAATGTCGTAGCGTGGATCACGCATGGTGCTTCCTTCCTGCCAAGGTCGCATCGCGGCATGTGCTGCGGTGGTTTTGACCCTTGGCGCAAGCTGGTCTGCCCAGCTTGTAGATGCCGTCAAACTACTCATAAGTTGCGATGCGTGCCGGAAAACTACAGATTTCTTCTGTGCCGATTAGGACGCGCCTAATCAGCCCCGGCCGCCTGGATTAGCATCCGGTGAATCCCAGCTGAGCCAAATGCGACTTCAAGGCCGTGGCGACGCGATGCTAGATAGCACGCACGGCCAAGGAGACATACAACGCATGGACAGCATCCAAATCCTTGAAAAGCTGATCGCATTCCCGACGGTGAGCCGCGACTCCAACCTCGACCTCATCGGCTATGTGAGTGACCTGCTGGCGGCACAGGGCATTGCTTGCCAGGTAATCCGCAGCGCGGATGGCCACAAGGCGAACCTGTTCGCCACCATCGGGCCGGCCGATACTCCTGGCGTCATGCTGTCCGGCCATACCGATGTCGTGCCCATCGACGGCCAGGATTGGACGCTGCCGCCCTTCGAGATGACCGCGCGAGACGGCAAGCTTTACGGCCGCGGCGCGGCCGACATGAAGGGTTTTGTGGCCTGCGCGCTTGCGGCGTGTCTCAAAGCTTCGAAAATGACTCTGCAAACGCCCTTGCATCTAGCGCTTTCCTATGACGAGGAGGTCGGCTGCATCGGCGTGCGCAGCCTGATCGACATGCTACGGGCTGCGCCGCTACGGCCATTGCTGTGCATCGTCGGCGAGCCGACCAGCATGCAGGTGGCGACTGGCCACAAGGGCAAGCTTGCCGCTCGCGCCATCTGTAGGGGACGGGAAGGCCATTCGGCGCTGGCCCCCTTGGCGCTCAACGCCATTCATCTGGGCTGCGACTTCGTCTCCGCACTGCGCGGCGAACAAGACCGGCTGGCGGTCGATGGCGCGCGCGACGGCGACTACGACATTGCCTACACGACCGTCCACGTCGGCAAGATGAATGCCGGCGTGGCGCTCAACATCGTGCCGAACCTCTGTCAGCTCGACTTCGAGATCCGCAATATAGCGGCCGACAATCCCGACGAAATCCTCGAGCGCCTGCGCGCGGAGGCGGCGCGCATTGCCGCTGCCGCTTCAGCGATTGCGCCTGAGGCTGCCATCGACATCGAGATCACCAACACCTATCCGGGTCTGGACACGCCGGCCAATTCGCAGGCCGTGGCCTTCGTGAAGTCGCTGACCGGTGCCAACGACACCATCAAGGTTGCCTTCGGTACCGAAGGTGGATTGTTCAGCCGCGATCTCGGCACGCCGACGATCGTGTGCGGACCGGGCTCGATGGTGCAAGGACACAGACCGGACGAATTCGTCAGCGTCGAACAGATGCGCCGCTGCGACGACATGCTGGACAATCTGCTGCGGCGGCTTTCAGATCACCAGTTTCACGCCGCCTGATAGAGGCTGCCGCTATTCCACGACCCGCCCACTCCCGAACACGCCTTGTTCGACGACAAAACGGCGGCAATGATCGATGAATGCCTGCACCGTCTGCGTGCGGTGCTCGGCGTTGGGCAGCGCGATCCCCATGGTAAGCGGCCGCAAATCGCCTTCCAGAGGCACGAACACCAGCGGCTTGCCGTCGGGCGCCAGCGTATTGAGCGGCCGCATGTTGGCGATGCCATAGCCGAAGCCGTTCGCGACCATCGAACGCATAACCGCGATGTCGCCGGTGCGCTCGGCAATGTTCGGTCGGATCCCCTGCGAATGAAAAGCCGAAAGGAAATATTCGCGGCTATAGGGCAGGTCGAGCAGCACCATCGGTTCGTCGGCCAGTTCTTCCGTCGTGATGGAAGCCTTGCTGGCGAAGCGGTGCCCCTGCGGCAGCATGACATAGGCCGGCACGAGCATCAGCGGTTCGAAAGTCGTGTCCTGCGACAGTTCGAGATCGTAGGTCAGCGCCGCGTCGATTTCGCCTCGCTGCAACATTTCGAGCAGCTGGCCCTGGTTGCGTTCGAACTGCCTGAACCGTACCTCGGGATAGGCGCGCTCGAACTTCATGCGCAGCGTCGGCAAGACGATCTGCGCGAAGGTCAGCAGGCATCCTATCGCCAGTGGCCCGCGCACCTTCTCGGCGATGTCGCCGGCGATATCGTGCAGAGCGTCGGCGTCGGCAAGCAGCCTGGCGGCCTCCTTGAGGAAAACACGCCCGCCGGCCGTGAGCGACAGGCCATGCGAATGTTTGCGAACGAAAAGCTGGACGCCGAATTCGGCCTCCAGTTGCGCGATGGATGCCGAGATCGAAGGCGGCGAAACATTGACCTGTTCGGCCGCCTTGGTAATAGAGCCGGCTTCGCCGACGGCGACGAAATATTCCAGTTGTCTCAGTGTAAAGCGTAGCGGCATGGGCGGCTATGTTGCCGGTTTGGGCGTTGCGATCAAGCGCTCGCCTTGGCTCAATATTTGATCCATGTCGTTTTCAGCGCGGTGTATTTGTCCAGCGCATGCAGCGACAGGTCGCGGCCGAAGCCGGATTGCTTGACGCCGCCGAACGGGGTCATCGGGCTCAGCGCATCGACCGTATTGACGGAAACCGTGCCGGCGCGAAGACGAGCGGCGACGCGGTGCGCGCGCGAAAGACTGTCGGTCCACAAGGATGCCGCCAGTCCGTACGGGCTGTCATTGGCAATACGGATGGCCTCCTCTTCATCGTCGAAGGCAATGACGGAAAGCACCGGTCCGAATATCTCATCCCTGGCAATCGGGTCGTCATGGGCGACATTGTCGAAGATGGTGGGCTGTATGAAGCTGCCGCGGCCGTTCACCGTGACCCGATCGCCGCCGGCGACCAGGCGCGCGGTCTTCTTGCCGGCCTCGACGAACCGCATGACGTTAGTCGTGTGGCGGGCATCGACCATGGCGCCCATTTTCGAGGCCGGGTCGAGCGGATCGCCAGGCTGGGTGGCCGCCGCGCGCTGTGCCAGCTTCTCCAGGAGGACATCCTTGATGGAGCGTTCAACGAGCAGGCGCGAATTGGCCGAGCAAACCTCGCCCTGGTTGAAGAAGATGCCGAACGCCGCCATGTCGGCCGCCGCATCGAGATCGCCGCAATCGGCGAAGACGAGGTTCGGGCTCTTGCCGCCTGTTTCGAGCCAGACCTGCTTCATGTTCGACTGACCCGAATACTGCAGGAACATCTTGCCGACTGATGTCGATCCGGTGAAGGCAAGGCAATCCACGTCCATGTGGCGGCCGAGCGCCTGCCCGGCTGTCTCGCCAAGGCCAGGCACAATGTTGAGCACACCGGCAGGCAGGCCTGCCTCCATCGCGAGTTCCGCCAGCCGGAGCGCCGAGAAGGGCGACTGCTCGGCGGGCTTCAGCACCACCGAATTGCCCGCCGCCAGCGCGGGTGCGCACTTCCAGGTCGCCATGTCGAGCGGGAAATTCCACGGCACCACGGCGCCGATCACGCCGAGCGGTTCGCGCCGCACCAGCACCAGATCGCTGCCGCCGGTCGGCGCCACTTCGTCATAGATCTTGTCGATGGCCTCGCCATACCACTGGAAGATCGCCGCCGAACCGGGGACATCGACAGTCGCCGCATCCGTGACGAGCTTGCCCATGTCGAGCGACTCGAGCAGGGCCAGCTCCTGCAGGTTTTCGCGCAGCAGCCGCGCCAGCCGCAACAGCACCTCCTTGCGGTGCGCCGGGCTGGTGCGTGACCAGACGCCGGCCTCGAAACTGCGGCGCGCAGCGGCGACAGCCAGATCGACATCTTCCTCGCCGCACGACGCCACCTCGGCCAGCGTTTCGCCGGTGGCCGGATTGATGCTGGCGAAGGTGCGGCCCGAACGGGCCGCGACCGTCTTGCCGTCGATGAACGCCTTGTCGCGAAAACGGATCGCGGATGCTTTGCTGATCCAGTCCTTGTGACTGAGTTCGCTCATTTGGCTGCCCTCCCCCGAGCGTGCAGGTTACTCGTCGCCCGGCACGCCGTAGCTCGGCGCGTCGGACGGATTGATCGCTCGGGTCACATAGGCATCGAGTTGCGGCTTGTAGCGATCCCACAAGGCCGCCAGCTCCTCGATCGGGCAGCTTTCGCTCCAGTCGCAGCGCAGGTCCGCGACGGGCCATGCGACCTCGCGCACCAGTTTCATTCCAGCCGAATGGACCGGACCGGCCTCGCCACCCGCTTTCAGCGCGGCGCGCATGGTCGCGATCAGGCGGTCGCCGAGATGCCCTTCAGAAGCCAGGAAGGCCTCGACCATGGCTTGTGGCACGCCATCGTGGGCGAGCATATTGCCACCGCAGGCGACATTCTCCGCATGCGCTTGCGCCCAGATGCCAAGCGCCTTAGGCCCGGAATGAATGGCGGTGGTCCCGGCGGCATCGACGGCCAGCACCTGCCGGTATTCGCTGTAGGTGCCGGTGCGCTTCAGGATGGCGACCGCCTCGGCGGCCGAGGCACCGCGCGCCAGCAGCTCGAGCCCCCTTGTGCCGAGCGTCGGATCGGTGACGTTCTGGCTTGCAACCGCACCCACGCCCGCTTGCGCATAGGCGCAGCGCGCCGCCACCGCCGGAGAGGAAGACGACACCGCGACGCCGAACATTCCGGTGCGGCTGCACCGCGCGACAATGGAAAAGGTCATCAGCGTCAGTCCGGGATGACAGCGGTGCCGTCGATCTCGACCAGCCAGTCGGGCCGCGCCAGGGCCTGCACGACAAGGCCGGTCGAAACGGGATGCACCCCTTTGATGTACTCGCCCATGGTGCGGTAGACCGCCTCGCGATGGCGCACGTCGGTGATGTAGACGACCACCTTGACCAGATGCTCCATCTTGCCTCCACACTCTTCGATGAGCTGCTTGATGTTCTGCATCACCTTGTGGGTCTGCTCGGCCGGATCATGGCTGTCGATATTCTTGGCCGTGTCGAGATCCTGCGGGCACTGGCCACGCAGATAGACCGTCCGGCCGCCCCGCGTGACCACCGCCTGACACAGATCATTGTCGAGCTTCTGCTCGGGATAGGTGTCTTTCGTATTGAACTTACGGATTCTTGTGTGCGCCATCCTGGTCTCCATCGGATCGGGCTCTTCATCGGAATATCGTCGCTCACAGCGCCAGGCTGCCGCCGGCCCTCGCTATGCCGCCCTGATCTGGCGTTTCGCGGACGCATGATAGGTCAGGTACTTGCGCTGCGTGGAAATATGGTCCGCCAGATGCTTGGCATCGTGCCAGACGCCCCAGATGAAGCTTGACCCGCGCCTTGACTGCCACGGCAGACCCAGGAAATAGATCCCCGGCTCGCTCGAGACACCGCGCTGATGCCTCGGCTTGCCCTTTTCGCCGAACACGTCGACCTTCAGCCAGCTGTAATCGAAGCTGAATCCCGTCGCCCATATGATCGAGGCTATTCCGGCCTTGGCGAGGTCCAGGTCGAGAATTGGATCAGTCAGGCATGGCGGGTCCGGTTCGATCTTGCGGGCAGCCGGCTCTTCCGGAAGGTCGAGGCCGTTGCGGGCAACATAGGCGTCGGCTTCGTCCAGCAGCGACATGTAGTTGGCATCGCCGCGGGCGATGTTCCTGGCAAGGTCGGGTGCGAAGGTCATGACGCCATCCTTGTACAGTTCCGTCCGGCCGACGAGCTTCATGCCCTGCGCGGCAAGGCGCCGGAAATCGATCGTCTGGCCGCCGCGCGCGCCGCTCACCGCGATGGTGACGTGCTCCGTGTCAGGCGCCGGCGCTTGGGCGTCCCACTTGCCGAGGACCCCCAGCCACCAGCAGAAATCGCGGCCGCGATAGGCCCTGGGAGGACGATCATGCGGCCCGACCGAGAGGTAGACGTTCCTTCCCGCGCGCAGAAGTTCGTCCGCGATCTGCACTCCCGAGGAGCCCGACCCGACCACCAGGACCGCGCCCCTGGGCAGCTGGTCGGGGTTGCGATAGGCGCTGGAATGGAGCTGCATGAGCCGTGCATCCTGAGGCACGATGCTCGGCATGACAGGGTGCTGGAAGGCCCCGGTGGCGGCGACCACGTTGGCGGCCTCGATGACGCCGCCTGAGGTTTCGACCCGGAAGCCGGGACGGCCGACAAGCCTCTGCACTTTCTCGACATCCACGCCGCAGCGGATGGGCGCTGAGATCATTTCCGCGTAGGCGACGAAGTAGTCGGCAACCTCCTCCTTGGAGACAAAGGCATCGGGATCGGTATCCGGAAACTCCATGCCCGGAAAACGATCGTGCCAGGCAGGTCCGTTGGCAACCAGGGAGTCCCACCTTTCCGAGCGCCAGCGTTCGGCGATGCGATGCCGCTCAAGGACAAGATGCGGCACATCGCACTTGCGCAGATGTTCGCTCATGGCCAGCCCTGCCTGGCCGCCGCCAACAACAAGCGTGTTTATTTTTTCGACCGACATTTCAGTGCCCTTTTCAGCTCCCCAAAGATTTTTTGCGGATGCGAGGAGGTCAGATCGCTGGTGTACTGGAGGGACTGGATAGCGAAAATTACGATTTCACGTGGCAGTGGTTAGCTTGTCCCTAAATGCCGAATGGCCGCGTCCCAGTGGACGGCTACGACAACATCGCTGTAGCCGCTTTTTCGCCGATCATCATGGATGGCGCATTGGTGTTGCCGCCGATCAGTGTCGGCATGATCGAGGCGTCCGCGATTCGCAGATTGTCGAAGCCGCGCACCTTGAGCCCGGCAGGGTCGACCACCGCCATGATGTCGTTGCCCATCTTGGCGGTGCCGACCGGGTGATAGACCGTCAGTGCCTCGGCACGCAGATAGGCGAGGATCTCGTCGTCGGTGACGACATCCGGCCCAGGCAGGATTTCCGGTCCGCGAATACCGCCAAAGGCTGGAGAAGCCAGGATCGAGCGGGCCAGCTTGATGCCCTCGACAAGGATCAGGGCATCCCGCTCATCACTAAAGAAACGATGATCTATCAGCACGTTGCGGCGGGTGCCGTCGCGCTCGAGCGTGATTTCGCCGACGCTCCCGGGCCTCAGCACGCAAGTGTGCACGGCGTAACCGTGGCCATATTCGACGAGCCGGCCGCGATGGCTGCGGTAGCCGGGGACAAAGTGGAACTGGACATCGGGAATGCTGCCGGCATATTTCGTCTTCGCGAAGCCGCCGGCCTCGACATAGTTGGTCGTCAGCATGCCCTTGCGCCGGGCGAAATACTGGAACGGCGCCGCCAGCATCGCCGGCAGGTTGGCAATCGACAGACCAAGCGTCCTGGTGCTGTTCGATCGCACCGTGATCATGCCGTCGACATGGTCGCGCAGGTTCTTGCCGACGCCCGGCACGTTCATGACCGGTTCTATCCCCGCCGCCTTCAACTCCTCCGCCGGGCCGATGCCGGAAGCAAGCAGGATGCGTGGCGATCCGATCGCGCCCGCGCTCAGGACCAACTCGGCACGGCATGCGAGCCGTTGGGCAGCTCCGTCCCTGATCACATTGACGCCGGCGACGCGTCCACTTTCAACCACCACATCAAGCACCTCGACTCCTGACAGCACCTGGAGATTTGGGCGGCCGAGAACCGGCCGGACGAAGGCGGTGTAGGCCGAAAAGCGTTCCCCCTTGTTCTGGGTGACATTGTAGATACCGAGGCCGAGTTGGCTATCGGCGTTGAAGTCGCGGTTTTCGTGCAGGCCGATGCCTCGGCCCGCCTCTACCCACAGCCTGGACACGACATTGGGATCGCGCGGATTGTCGACCAGCAGTTCGCCGTCGAAGCCGTGATAGGCGGGGTTCTGCGGCAGAAGGTTTCGCTCCAACCTCTTGAAGACCGGCAGTATGTCGGCATAGGACCAGCCCGCGCAGCCAAGTGCTGCCCATTCGTCGTAGTCCTGCGCGGCGCCGCGAATGTAGACCATGGAATTGATCGAACTCGACCCGCCAAGAAGCTTGCCCCGGTTGACCGGTATGCGGCGATTGTTGAGCAGCGGCTGCGGCACGCTTTTGTAGCCGTAGTCGAAGTTTGGATTGCCGTAGAGCGAGAGAATGCCAGCCGGCACGCGCACCCGGGTGCGGTCGTCGCTGCCGCCGGCCTCGATCAGGCAGACGCGGCTGGCGGGATTAGCGCTCAGCCTGTTGGCTACGACACAACCGGCCGAGCCCGCGCCAATGACGATATAGTCGAATTCCGCGGCCTCGATGTTCATGCAATGCCTGTTTCATGATCCACCCCGAAAACCGCTGATCTTTGTGTCATGCCTGTCGTCGTCCAAAACCGAGGTCATTTGGGCGACATGCATTAGTGCTCGTCGTCTTCGTCGTTCTTCAAGAGCTCGAGGATTTCCCGCTTCATGGCGATGAAGTTCGGCTCCATGACCAGATCCATGCTGCGCGGGCGCGGGAGACCGACGTGGATTTCCTTCTTGATCTGGCCGGGCCGGCCCGACATGACGAGCACCCGGTCCGCCAGCAAGATGGCCTCGTCTATGTCGTGGGTGACGAACAGGACCGTTTTCTTGGAATGATCCCAGATCCTCAGCAAAAGCTTCTGCATGCTGTGGCGGGTCTGGCTGTCGAGCGCTCCGAAGGGCTCGTCCATCAGCAGCACCTGCGGATCGTTGGCAAGCGCGCGGGCAATCGCCACGCGCTGCTTCATGCCGCCCGACAGCTGCGAGGGATAATGGTTGGCGAATTTCGCAAGGCCGACCTCATGGAGAAAATGCTCGACGATGGCCCTGCGCTCGGCCGCCGGCATGCCCTTGCGCTTCGGACCGTATTCGACGTTCTGCGCCACCGTTAGCCAGGGAAACAGCGTATAGGCCTGAAACACCATGCCGCGATCCGGGCCTGGCTCGGTAACCGGCGTGCCGCCGACAGAGATCATGCCGCCGGTGCGTTCCTCGAGGCCGGCGACAAGATAGAGCAGGCTCGACTTGCCGCAGCCGGATGGGCCGACGATCACGCAGAACTCATTGGGTACGACATGGAACGAGATGCCGTCCAGTGCCAGCACGGCATTGTCGCCCGTGCCGTAACGCAGGACGACATTGTCAATGCCGATGTCGGAACTCTTCGGTTTCGTCGCGAGGGTAAGAGTGTCCATGTCAGCGAGCTCCTCAATTGGCCCAGGGAGCGACGAGGCGGCGGATGCCCCGGAACAGTTGGTCGGTGCAAAGACCAAGGATGCCGATCATGGCGATGGCCATGAAGATCACGTCGACCTGGAAGCCGCGCATGGCCTTGAGCGAGATGTAGCCAAGTCCGCTGCGCGCGGCGACGAGTTCGGCAACGACGAGATAGGTCCAGGCCCAGCCCATGGTGACGCGCAGCACGTCGAGCACATTCGGAAGCGTGGCCGGAAATACGATATGAAAGACCGTGTCGCCGCGTTTCGTGCCGAGCGTATAGGCTGCGTTGACGAGGTCGCGCTGAACGCCGCGGGCGCTGTCGGCGATCATTACCAGCTGCTGGAAGAAGATACCGAAGATGATGACGGCAACGCGCTGCTCGATGCCGATGCCGATCCACAGGATGAAAAGCGGGACGAAGGACGTCACCGGCAGATAGCGGATGAAATTGACGAGCGGATCGAGCGCGGCCTGGACGACGCGGTAGGTGCCCATCGTCAATCCGAGCGGTACCGCCACGATGGTCGAAATGACGAAACCGATCAGCACCACCTGGACGCTGGCCAGGACGTGCTCCCACAAGGAGCCGTCAAGCGCCATGCTGATGGTGGTGGACAATACGGATTCGGGGCGCGGCAGGAACATTTCCTTGACCGCTCCGGAATAGGTCAAAGCGAACCAGCCACCGATGACCGCGCCCCAGACCAAGACGCTGAGCGTGATGGAGAGAGGGCGCGACACGGCCCGAAAAGGCGTGGTGACAGCTTTCCAGGCGGATCGACCGGGCTGATTTGTTTCCACGCTCGCAGTCACGATATGGCTGATGGGAGACGTTGCATTCGGTGCCAATGTCACAGGGGAACCCTTTGGACGGCTAGGACCGCAGGCGCGAGGCTCGGCCTGCGGTCCAGCGAACTGACTTTACAAGGCCGGATCACTTCGTAAGGAAAGACGGATCGACCAGGTCGTCGTATTTGATGTCCATCTTGAGCTTGCCGAAGCCGCCCCAGACGTCGCCGCCCAGCTTGATCAGTTTGCCAGCATCACCGCTCTCGCCGCCGGCGAAAAATTCGGCATTGCGCGCCTTGCCGTAGAAGTTCACGCCAGCGGCGGAGGAGGCGAAGTCCTTCGGATCCTTCAGCCAGCCGCCGACACCCTTGGCCATCACCTCGTAAGCCTTCTCAGGATTTTCCTTGATGAACTCGTTGGCCTTGTAGAGCCCCTTTACCAACGCCTCGACATCGCCAGGGTTCTTCGTGATGTAGTCGCAATTCAGCGCCACCACATCGACGATCAGGCCCGGCGTCTTCGAGGAGTCGATCAGGACCTGTCCCTTGTTTGCCTTCTTGGCCAGTGTCAGATGCGGCTCCCAGGTGACGGCAACAGGAATGCGATCGGCCATGAAGGCGGCGGCAGCGTCGTCGGCCGTCATGTTGGTGACCTTCACGTCAGCCTGGCTGAGACCGGCCTGCTTGAGCAGGATGTTGAACCAGAACTGGGACACCGAGCCTTCGTTCAGCCCAACCTCCATGCCCTTGAGATCGGCGACGCTCTCGACCTCGCTGGGCGCCAGAACGCCGTCGCCGCCATGGCTATCATCGAGGGCATAGACCGATTTGAAGCAGACATCCTTGGAACGGTACTTCATGATTTCATCTATGGTCGAGGCGCTGCCGTCGAGCTCGCCGGCGGCGACGGCCGCCATGTACATCGATGCTTCCTCGATGATTTCGAGCGAGACATCGAGGCCGCCTTCCTTGAAGTAGCCCATGTCACGGGCAAGGAAGAGCGGGCCGTATCCGACCCAGGTCGTCATGCCCAGCTTCAAGCTGCCGGCTTCGGCGTGGAGGCTCACCGAAAGGGCGCTCAGGGCAATGCCGGCCGCAAGCGCGGCGTGGCGAAACTTCGAGATTATTGTCGTCATCACGTTCCCCTGTATTTTTCTGAGGTCAGGCGTTATCCGCGCCATAACAAAGCCGCTTCGGACGCATCGCCGAAGGCTGCCGCCTGACGTTCTTTATGTTTCTCTTTCAGCCGGCTGATGGAGCAAAGCACGCTGTGTGCGATGCACAAATAATGATTTTCGATAATTCTGCTTAGGCTAGGCCTAACCAAGCCGGCGCCGGCCGTGCCCGCCTGACCTTGGCGACATCGTGATCATGGACAATTTGGGCAGTTGCAGCCATCCGTCATGCGATCAGGGCACCGCCGGCGCAAAGCTCTGGTTCCTGCCGCCATACTCGCCCGATCTCAACCCGATCGAGCAGACTTTCGCCAAGATCAAGCAGTGGATGCGACACGCCCAGAAGCGCACCGTAGAAGACACTTGGCGCCATCTCGGCACACTCGTCGGCACTATCAAGCCAGACGAATGTGCAAACCACTTCAACAACGCTGGATATGCTTCCGTCAAAACATGAAAGGTAGACCTCGGGTCGCTCACCGACAGAAAAAGCGGCATTCGCCCGTCGCGGAGCGGGGAAGTGCGTCGATGCAAAAACGCCTTCAGGCAGCGATCGCCGGATCGATCAGGCCTTTACGACAGCACCTGTCACTTTCTCCGAGAGATAGCCGAGAATGTTGCCGATGATCAGCGAGACAACCACAGCCGCCGCGACCTTGGTAATGCCGCTGATGCCTTCGCCGTAGGCGGCGGCACCAAGTAAATAAAGCGCGGCGGTCGTTGCATAGCCGTAGACCGCTGATGGAATGGCGCTGAGCAACGGCAGCTTGGCGGCGAGAATCAGGACGACGATTGAAATGCCGACGCAAATACCGGCCATGATCGCCGTAACACCAATAGACGTCAGTGCTATCAGTGCGCCAGCGGCGCAGATCGCTCCCCAGAGGTTTGCAACCGCCGAATTCTTGAAACCGGCTTCCTTGCCGCCACAGTGATAGAAACTTCCCCAGCCGACAAATACCGCCCAGATCAGCAAATAGGGGTTGCCGATGGTGATCGCCGCCCACGTTGCAATGCCGCCCATAATGCCGATGACGACGGCCAACCCTGTGATAAGATCCATATTGTCCTCCCGTTTTTCCAAAGCTCGAAGCAAAGAATCTCGTTTCGGGATCGCGCTTCGCTGACGTCCCGACATGGAAAACGCCATGGCATCAGCCACAGGGTTCAGGAAAAAGCTTGCCGGCAAGCAATCAGGCCGGCTGAGCCGCCGGTTCGCTCGCGCCGATCACCCCGGCGCGCAATGCCAGTCCGGCAGCGGCCGCGCCAAGGCACGGCGCCACGATATAGAGCCAGAGTTGCGATAGAGCGGTTCCACCGGCAAAGAGCGCCGGACTGAGCGAGCGGGCCGGATTGACCGACGATCCGGAGACGGCAATGCCGGCGAGATGGATCATGACCAGCGTCAGCCCGATTGCCAGGCCAGCCAGAGGACCGGCGCCGCCTTCGGCGGTGGCGCGAAGGATGACGAGCAGAAACAGGAACGTGGCGACCACTTCGAACAGGAACGCCGAGGTCACTGAGTAGGTCGACCAGCCATTCTGGGCGAAGCCATTCGCCGCCACGTCAAAGCCTCCGCCCTTGCCTTGTGCGATGACGTAGAGCACCGCCGATGCAACAATTGCCCCCGTGCATTGCGCGACCACATAGCCGATGAGGTCATTCGATTTCATGCGGCCTGAGACGAAGAAGCCGAGGCTGACGGCCGGATTGAGATGGGCGCCCGAAATCGGTCCGACCGAATACGCCATCGCCACCACCGACAGGCCGAAGGCCATGGCGACGCCGAGCAAACCGACCTCGGAGCGCATGAACAGAACCGTCGCGCAGCCGAAGAAGACCAGCGCGAAGGTTCCGATGAATTCACAGATGTATTTGTTCATATTTTTCTCTCCCTCTGGATGATGGTGGGGACCGGACGCCGCGCCCGTTCGCGCGAAGTCCGGTCCAAATGTTTCAGGGTACGATGACGCCACGCCCGGTGAAGCGCCGGTTCTTGAAATCGTCGAGCGCGGTGTTGATGCTGGCGAGATTGTATTCGGTGTAGTGCATCTTCACCTTGCCGTCGGCGTTGAGCTCCATCAGTTCGACGAGCTCGGTGAAATTGCCGACCAGGCTGCCGCCGATGTTGATCTCCTCGATGACGAGATGCGCGGTCGGCACGTTGATGTTGCCGCCATAGCCGACGACGAACAGTTGCCCGCCCTTGCGCACCATCTTCCAGCAGATGTTCTCGACCCCGAGTTCACCAACGAAGTCGATCACCACATGGGCGCCGCCGCCGGTGATCTGGGCGACCTCCTCGACAACATTTGGCCCGCCATCGAGGATGAAATCGGCGCCAAGGTCCTTGGCCAGCACCCGCGCCGCCGGCTCGCGATCGACGGCGATGATGCGGCAACCCGAGATCGCGTGCAGCGACTGCAGCGCGATGTGGCCGAGCCCGCCTATGCCGAGCAGCACGCAATAGCTGCCTGGCCGCAGCAGCTTTGCGGCACGTTTGGCGGCGCGGTAGGCGGTGATGCCGGCATCGGCCAGCGGCGCCACTTCGATCGGCGTGATGTTGGCATTCAGCTTGATCAACGACCGCTCGCTGGTGATGAAATACTCGGCAAAGCCGCCATTCATGCCCAGGCCGGGAAACTGGCCGTTGTCGCAATACATGTCTTCGCCATGGCGGCAGTTGAGGCAGATGCCGCATGAGCGGAAGGGATGGCAGATCACGGCGTCGCCGCGCTTGACCGATCTGACGCCGCTGCCAACTTCCTCGACCCAGCCGGCATTCTCGTGTCCCATGATGTAGGGCAACAGCGTGCCTTCGGGATCCATGGTCGGCTTCCACACACCTTCGATAATGTGCAGATCGGTGCGGCAGAGGCCGGCGGCTCCGACCCGCACGATCACCTCGTCGGGCGCGGTGATCGTCGGCGCCTTGACCTCCTCGATCTTGAGCTGGACGTTCATCTTGGGGTCGTACTCGTAAAGTCTGGCAGCTTTCATGGCTGTGTCCTTTCAACGTCGAGATTGTCTGGATTGCTTCAGGCGCGGCCGAGCTTTTCGGAGCCGCCGCCACGTGCCGGCCCCGCCGTCGGGTCCTCATCCTCGGCGAGATGGCCAATCAGCGTTTCTGTGGTCAGGATCAGTGTCGCCACCGATGCTGCGTTGGCGAGTGCTGTGTAAGTGACGCGGACCGGATCGATGATCCCTGCTTCGAACATGTTCTGATATGCGCCGGTCGACGCGTTGTAGCCGTAGCCGCCATTGATGCGTGTGACCTCGACCACAACCGCTTCGGGATCGGCGCCGGCATTGGCGGCGATACGCCACAGCGGCCGCGACAGCACCGAGCGCACCAGGCGCACACCTTCGGCGACATCGCCATCGACACTAGCCGCTACCTTGTCGAGCAGCGGCGCGATTTGGGCGAGTGCGGAGCCGCCACCAGCGACCACGCCCTCTTCGGATGCGGCGCGCACCGCGTTCAAGGAATCCTCGATCAGCTGGATGGTCCGCTTCTGCTCGACCGGCGTAACGCCGCCGGCATAGAGGATCGCGGTGCCGCCGGAGAGCTTGGCCAGGCGTTCGCGCAGCTTGTCCTGGTCGATGTTGGGCGGCGAAGCCTCATACTGCCGCTGCACCTGGGCGCGACGCGAGGCGATGGCCGCATGATCGCCGCCGCCACGAATGATGGAGGTATAGGACGAACTGGTCTTCACCCGGTCGGCCGTACCAAGATCCTCGGCGGTGATATCCTCCAGCCGGCCGCCAAGATCGCGCGCGATCACCTTGCCGCCGGTGATGATGGCCAGGTCCTCCATCATCGCCTTGCGCCAATGGCCATATTCCGGGGGATGGACAACGAGGTATCTTCCCGGTCCCTGCTTGCCGAGCAGTGTCACCACCACTTCCGGCGACATTTCCTCGGACACGATCAGCAGTGGGCGGCCGTCCTCGTCGGCGATGCGGCGAACAGCATCGAGCTGTTCGGGCTCCTTGATCTTGAGGTCGGTCATCAGGATGTAAGGCCGTTCGAGCACAGCCTCCATCTTCTCCTGATCGGTCACCATGTGATGCGAGAGGTAGCCGCGTTCGAAGGACATGCCCTCGACGACATCGAGCGTGGTCTCGGTGGTGACGCTGAAGTCGGTGGTGATGACGCCCTCGGCGCCCACCCGCTGATGGGCTTCCGCTACGAGCGCGCCAAGCTTGGTATTGGTCGCCGCGATGTTGGCGACCGACGCCAGGATGCCGTTACCCTTGGCCGGCTTGGCCGAGGCCTTGAGTGCCGCCACCACCGCCGCCACGGCGAGGTCGATGCCTTTGCACAGATCGACGGATTTCACGCCGCGCTCATTCGCCTCGACGCCGCCCTGGATGAGCGCGTTGGCGAGCACGATGGCCGTCGTGGTGCCGTCGCCAGCGATCCCGTTGGTCTGCATCGACACCTCGCGGACGACTTGCGCGCCCATGTTTTCGAAACGGTCGTGCAGCTCGATCTCGGAGGCGATGCTGACACCGTCGCGTGTCACCATCGGGGTGCCGATCGGCCGGTCGATCATGGCGTTCATGCCTTTGGGGCCGAGCGTCGGTTCGACGGCAGCGGCGAGCCGAAAGACACCACGGGCGAGAGCACGGCGGGCTTCGGAATTGTGAAGCATTATTTTGGGCATGGTTCCTCCTTCCGCCTTACGGGCGGGTTGTTGATTAGGGGCCTCGTGCGAGGGAGGCCGTTGCTTTCAGATCTGCTTCAGGCGGTCGGCGCGGCTCGTGCCGGCACGCGATCCAGAATGAAATCGACCAGCGTCGGTTCGCCGTCGACCACATCCAGTTCCTTGTATCGGGTCTGCTTGAGCCCCCGGCACAGCGCGCCGTTGAACTCCATGTTGATGCGCACACCGCGCAGTTCGGCGAGATGGGCACCGAGTGCATCGGGCGGTATGGGCAGCCCTTCCCAGGTCACGAAGACGGAATCATCCACCCGGCGGTCCGGAAACCGCTCGAGCAGCGCCGCCCGGTAGCGCGGCTTCTGTTTGGCCGCCTCGCCCGGCTCGAACCGCGCGACGTCGTAGGCCGGCAGGTCCATGCCGACGATTTCGCGATTGGTCAGGCCGTTCGCCTTGAGGCCGCGCAGTACTGCCTCCTGGCGCCGCTTGAAGGCCTTCATTGCGAAGGTTTCGCGCAAGGCGCCGAGATCCTGATCCTCGGCAAGCACGGCGAAGATATCGCCGAAGCTCTTGCCTTCCGCCATGCCGCGATTGACCTCGTCGGCGAACATGTGGTCGTGCAGCTTGACGCGATAGGCCGGCGACCAGGAGAGCTGGTCGAGCGCCTTGCGCACGCCGTCCAGCATCAGGAACGCGAAGTTCGGCGAGCACCAGTAGGTCGGCAGGCGGAAATCGACATCCACACTGCCATCGCCTGTCACATCAGCCCGCTCGACGAAGCCCATCTCGGTGATGGGTTCGTCGAGTTCCGGGTCGTTGACCTCACCAAGGCGCCGCCAGAGTTCCTTCTGGCAGTCGCCGGAAACATTGGCGGTTGCCATGGCTCCTACTCCGCCGCGATGCTGAAGGGCGAACTGGCGAGCGCCTTCTTCTTGGCTTCGACGTCGATGTTGTAGAGACGCGCGGCGTTGAGGCCGAGGATCTTCTCCTTGATCTCGTCGGTCAGTTGCACACCACGTTCGGCGGCGATGTCCTCCGGGATCTGGTAGGCCCAGAACTTCTCGACCAGCCAACGCGGCGTCCAGATCGCGTAGTCGGAACCGAACAGGATCTTCTCCGGCCCGAGCCAGAACAGCAGTTCGGCGATGACCTCGCCGAAATAGCGCGGGCGGGAATGGATGAAGGGCAGCGCTACCGCCAGGCCGCCATAGACATTGGTTTCCTGCGTCGCGATCCAGCAGAAATCGTCGAGGCGCGGCAGGCCGCAATGTTCGACGATCCAGTTGAGGTTCTGGAAATCTGTCGCCGCGTGGTCGACGTCATGGACGTCGAAGGCATCCTTGCTGAGCGGGATGATCGTCGGGCCCTTGTGGACGTGGATGTTCCTGATGCCGAGCTTGTCGCAGAGTTCGAAACACTTGTAGGCATCGGGATCGGTGAGCTTCCAGCCCTTGGAAGCGCCGTTCCATTCGGCCGTGTACATCTTCACGCCCTTGACGTTGTAGGTCTCCTTGAGGAAGTGGATGTATTCGAGCGCCTTCTCGCCGTCGCGCGGATCAAAGGCGCCGTTGACGATGAAACGCTCGGGATAGCGCTTGGCCACCTCGGCGTTGCGCTCGATCGTGTTGAAGCCGTTCTTGTAGAAGTCCTTGAGATAGGTCGACTGCACGATCGCCACGTCATCGGGACCGTCGATGAACAGGTCGCGATAGAGATCGTCGGCGCTGTATTTCTCGAACTTGCTCTTCTCCCACAGCTGTTCCTTCGGGCTCAAGCCCGTGTGATAGGCATAGAAGCATTCGATGAACTGCTTGCCGTGGATATTTTTCTGGTTTTCCGGGCTGCCGTCCCAGAAATGGGTGTGGCCGTCGACCACGAAAATGTCCTTGCCTTCCGGTGTCCTGTACATACTTGCCTCCACAATGATCGCGTTGACGGGTCGGCGCGCCGCATGCAACGGCGCGCCAGATTTTTGGGGGCGGCTATTCGATGTATTCGAACATCTCGTCCATATTGCCGAACAGGATTACGGTGTTGTCGTCGACGCGAACCATGCGGCCGTAATGGGTGGAGGTGTTGACCTCGAAGGTCTCGGCCGAAATCTCGCGGCCGAGATATTCGCCGATCGCATCCATCTTGAAGATCAGCTTGCCGATGCCATCAATGCGGATCAGCGCCGGCTGGTAGGTGATGGTCACCCCCGGCTTCTGGCCCATGAATTCGGCGATGGCGCGAGCCTCGACCGAGTCGTTCATGGTGACGCCGCACTGGTGCGAAATCGTCTGCTCGAAGGTGATGTCCTTCATCGCCTTGAAGATGTTGGAGTGCGTTGCGTCGCGTGCTGCTAGTGACATGACGATTTCTCCTGTTTCAGCGCTTGAGGCCGAGTTCGCCGAGGATCTGGCCAATCCGCTCTTCGGATTTGGCGCGGACATCGGCGAAGGCGACCGGCTTGGAATGCGGCATCGACCAGATCGGCTGCAGGCCGGTGGCTGCCTTGTCGGCGAGCGCGCCGTGCTTCTTGACCCAGCCCTGGAAGAGCTTCTTGTTGGCGGCGCCATGCTTCTCGTCATTGGCGAGGAGATGCATGAGGTCGATCGTGTTGGCGAGGTTGCGCTCGTAGTCGGCCTCGGCCGCCGAGATCACCGCCGGCGTGATGAAATCGTGGTTTGCGGCGGCGATCTGCATCAGGAAGCCGGAGCGGAAGACTTCGCCCACCAGCGGCTCGAAGATGATGTTGATGGCGAAGTACTGCTCGAGATAGTCGGTCGCGCCCATGATGGTCTCGACCGCCTCGCGCGTGCCTTGCCAGTTCTTGTCCTCGAGCCAGGCCTTCTTGCCGAGTTCGTCGTCCCAGCCGGGCAGGTCCATGCCGATCTCGGCGAGATAGAGCGTGATGTCCTGGGCCAGCCGCAGCTTGTAGGACGAGTTGGTCAGCGTCGCGTTGTTGATCATCTGGGTGTAGCCGTAACGCTGCGCCTGCATCAGCGAGGTGCCGAGCCCGAATTCGGCATGTTTCCAGGCGCCGAGCTGCGTCTGCAGGATCTTCACCCAGGCCTTGTCGAAGGTCTTCGGCGTGCCCGACTTGCGCGCATTGTTGATGACGCTCTGCACCATGGTCTCGATCTTCGACTGGCGCTGGTAGTGCGTGCGCTCCCATTCCTGGTCGGGCGCGCGGAAGGCGTGCCAGTTGGAACTCTGGGCGGCGGTGTTCTGCTTGACATAGGCGCCCTTGCCGTCGGCAAAGGAGATGATCCAGTCCTGGATCAGGTAGCGTTCCGGGTCGGGCTGAACGTCGACCGTCATGTCCTCGTAGTGGGTGGCGCGCTGGCCTTTCGGGTCGAAATACCGGTATTTCCGGCTGTCGGAGTCGGCGAAGATCGCCGCGCCGGCGGCTCCGGATCCGACTGAACTCGAGGTTGCAGGCATAGTCTCTCTCCCTTGTTGCAGTTGTGGTTGGCCGTGCGTGGCCGCACTCAATGGGCCGGCGTTGCACCTGCCGATGTGGTGAACTTGTCGAAGAAGATCCGCTCGGTTTCGAAGCCGTTCATGAACAGGACCGGCTGCAGCGCATCGATCATCGGCGGCGGGCCACAGGCATGGACATCGCCCTGCCCGTCGACCGCCAGTTGCTTGAGCATGGCGTCCACACTCTGGTGCACGAAGCCACGTTCGCCTTGCCATTCGGCGTCGTCATTGGCGTGCGACAGCACGGGAATGAAGGTGACGTCGGAATGCTTGCCGACCAGCTCGGCGATCCTGTCGAGATAGAACAGGTCGTTGCGGGTGCGGGCGCCGTAGAAGAAATAGACCGGACGCTTCTCGCCGCTCTTCAGGTGATCGTTGAGGATCGACCAGATCGGCGACATGCCCGAGCCGGCGCCGACCAGGATCAGGGGTCCTTGCCGTTCGTCGCGGCGGAAACAGGTTCCGTAGGGTCCGACGACGGTGACTTCGGCTCCGGCTTCGATGCCTCCAGAATCGAGTTCTCCGGAAAACTTTCCCTCAGGATATTTTTTGATGATGAAGGAGAGTTTTTCGGTTTGGTCCGGCGTATTTGCCATGGAGAACGAGCGCGTAATCGTCTCCCCTTTTTGCGTGGTAACCGTGATGTCGACATATTGCCCCGCCCAGAACTTCATTGGGGAGCCGAGTTCGATCTCGATGCCGCGAATGTCGTGGGTCAGGTGCTCGATCCGAGCAATCCGGCCCTTGTACGTCTTCACGGCGATCGCTTTCGCCAAAATCTCCTCGTCGTAGTTGAGGAGCTCGACTTCCAGGTCGGAGAAGGCGATGCAGCGGCACAACAGGACGTGCCCGCTCTCCTTCTCCATGTCGTTCAGCGCGAAAGTCGAGTATTTCAGCATGTCGACTTCGCCTTCGAGCAACACGCTTTTGCAGGCCGAGCATTGCCCTTCCTTGCAGCCGTGCGGCAGGGCAATGCCCTGGCGGAAGGCGGCGTTGAGCACCGTTTCGCCATGCTCGACGTCGAATTCGACGCCAACCGGGCTGAGCCTGACCGTGTGGGTTTCCGACATACGGACCTCCAGTGAAAGGAAGGGGCGGGACCAACCCGCCCCCCTTTGGCCTGATCAGTTACAGGGGGTGATGGTGAAGCCCTTGGCGTACTCCGCCAGGTGCTTCTCGCGGTCCGCGGGCGACATGGCACGCAGCGCGTTGAGCGGCGACCCGAGCTTGTTGCCGCGCACATCGTCAAGCGTCCACATCTCCTTGTCGTCGAATCGCAGATGCGGCTGCGGAACCAGCGTCTTGCCGTCGGAACGGACGAAGTTCAGGTCCTTGATCGCGTCGGCCAGATCCCAGCCGTCATAGAGCGTCTCCCACTCGCGCTTGCCGCTGAAGCGGCCCATCGCGGGCGTCGGACGACCCTGATACTCGTCGGCGAAGGCGACCGTTGCGGTCCACTTGTCGAGCTCATGGGCGAAGGTGTGAAGCTGGCCGTCGATTTCGCCGACCACCATGTCCTCGCGGATCAAGCAGGGGACGAGGCAAGACCAGCAGCGGTGCGGATAGACGTAGCCGACGTCGCTGTTGAACAGCAGCACCTTCTCGCCCTTGTGGCTGAGCTTGGCGTACCATTTCCAGAAATCGCCGAACTCGGCGTACCAGCCTGGATATTTGTGCTCGAACCACTCGAAGTCCTTGTCGGTCTGGGCTTCGATGCGCCAGAAATTGACCGGCCAGCCGACCGCGAAGAACTGTCCTACCTTGTGAACATAGTTCTTCTTGGTGATGCGTTCCCAGGCCGCCTGGACGTCGTCGTGATGGACCTTGATGCCGTATTTCTCGAGCGGCAGCATGTAGGTGCGATAATAGTCCTCATAGATCCAGCGGTGCCACATTTCCGCGTAGGATTCCTTGTTCTTGTCGCGGTTGGTGGTGCCGTATTCGATGAAGGTGCCGATTGCCGCATCGACGATCGCATGGTTCTGCCAGAAGGCGTAACGCAGGTCGCGCTCCAGCAAGAGGTGGTTTTCCGGCTCCTTGAGTGCTGCCATCAGCAGCGAGTGGCCATTGCCGATATGCCGGCTCTCGTCGGACTGCACCGACAGGAAGACGGTCGGCAGCGCGTAGTCGCCGTTGCGGGCGGCCTCCGAAGGCATGGCGACGAACAGCGTGTTGGTGAAGGCGGTCTCGGCGACAACGGTCAGGTACATGCAGGCGGCGGTCATGGTGTCGCCGGTGATGAAACCTTCGGCGAACTGCCGGCCGATGGTGGTGGCGTAGCACTTTCCGAAAGCTTCCTCGGTGATGTCGAAGCCGGCCGGATCGATGTAGTTCTCCATGTACCATTTCTTCAGATTCATCTGGATGGTCGAGTGGCGGAACTCGTCGATCATCTGCATGGTGAAACCGGTCCGCAGTTCCTCGCCAGGTGCGATGCGGGCGACCATCGCCATCGAGCGGGCAGCCGAAATTTCCGGGAAGGGAATGATGGCCAGGAAGAGCTTCATCCACTCGACCCAGCGCGGCTCGACATTGCGGAACATGTCGCCGCGCAAGGCGGCATCGAGCGCGCCATAGACGCGGTTGTCCTTCTCTTCCTGCATCGGGAAGTAGGACCGCAGGACCTGCTTCATCGGGTCGCGCGGCGTCTTGTTGATCTTGTAGTCGGTCGGAAACGTCATCGCTTCCTGGACGTAGGAAGGATTCCAGCCGAGATCGGCAATCTTCTTGGTCGCCTCGCCGACGGAGATTCCGCGTTGCGAGGTAATCTTGTTGAGCGTCAGAGACGTCATGGTCATAAGCCTCCACCAGGTTTGAGCCGCGGGTCCCTTGACCCCGGCATGAAGCGGCAAGCACCGCCAGTGAGAGTGCGAGCGGCATGACAAAGCGTTGCGCGTCGAGGCGCGACCCTAGGTCCGGCCGTTCAAGTGGATCGGGGCAAAGGTTTCGAGGCGTATGACAGGGAGCCGCAGCGCCAACCGCATGTGCGATGGGCGTATCGAAGCGGTTCTGCTTCCTCCGTTCCTTCGTTCTTTTGGCACCGCGTCAAGCGCGATGGGCTTCTTGTGAAAATGAACAGTGCAAGCGTCGTGCCAGTTTCGAAACAGCCTGATGGCTGGCGCTCAAAGCAAAATTGCCGCTCTTTCGGCTCGCGCCCCGGCAGCCAACTGTAACGTTCTTTTACAGTTGTAACTTACGCCTGTAATATTTGCCGTATATTCGCACGCGCAGCATATTTAGTTAGCAATTGCAGCAAATCCCAAAACTCATATTTCTGTTTAACTATTCGTCTATCTCTACTATTTGACGGTCATGGGCACGCACAGGCCTAACGCTGGAGAAGGACCATGCCGAACGATAGAGACCGAAGGGAACCGCCCGAGCCAATATCCAGCCATGCCGATGGCGTCACCGGCGATCTCGTGAAGCTGATGCCGCGCGACCTGGTCTTCGTTATGCGCTTCATGGGCGAGAGCCAACACCGCCTGCAGAACCATTTCCAGGACTTCATCAGGGCCGAGCTTGCCGCCGGCGGCGTCACCACAAAGACGCATCCGATGATCCATCTGTTCATCGAAAGCCATGCGATCCTGCTGCGCGACTTCGTGTTTTCCGGGGTTTCGCTGACGCGCCAGTTCCGTGTCGAAGAGATCGAGCGCCTGACCGGCGATACGACATCGATGATCCGCGTCGACATCTGGGACCAGCTCAAGAGCCACATCGAGACGGCAGAAAAACAGTTCCAGTCGCAGGCCAGCACGTTGCCCAAATTGCTGTCGGCCTTCGAAAAACCACCGCAACCTTTGAAGAGCGAAAAATGACCGGAGGATCCCACACAGCCCGGCGTGACGCGCTGCTTGCTCGCCGGCTCGACCTCGTCGCCAGCGTCTCGGCGCTTACCGCGGAAGCACTGCGCCTCAACCAGAAACGCGCCGGCATCGAAATGGACGTGCTGCGCCTGGAACTCGAAATCGGCAGAAGCGGCGCCACCGAGCAACTGGTGCGGGACTTGCATGAGGCAGGGCAGAACGCGGCGGCGATCACGCAGGCGTGCGCGGCTTGCGAGGACCGCATCATAGCTGCGGAAGGCGATGTCGAGGACGTCGACCGTAAGCTTGCCGCAGCGGCGAACGAGGACTGATGGGAGAGACAGCATGAACCAGCAGACAATGCAGAACCTGACCTTGTTCGACCTTCTGGGCCGCAGTTGGCAGCGGCCGTCGGCGGTCGCCGATCTGCGCTTCAGCGCCGACGGCTCGGCTGTCGCTTTCACCGCAGTCGACGGAACAATCGCCATTGCCGCGATTGCGGATCACGAGCCGCCGGAAGCGCGGATCAGGGTGAGCAACGATCTCGGCCAGACGACGATCCGCCCGAGGGAAAAGCCGCCAGTGCCATCGGTTGCCACGGCGGCATTCGGTGACGCCGACGTCCCGCTCGCCACCTATGCGCCTTCCGGCTTTCTCGTCGGCGCGGCCAGCGGCGAAGTGCTGCACATGACCGCCGGCGGTGACGTCGCAGCCGCACTGCTGAAGATCGACGGACGAGTCGTCGCCATCGATCACAGCGCCAAAGCGGATATGACGGCTGTCAGCAACGGGCATGATGTCTTCCTGTCGCACGGCCAAGGCGATGCCACGCGGCTGGAACGCGATGTGACATCGTCGACATATGCCCTTGCCTTCTCGCCGGGCGGGCGGCGACTTGCCTGCAGCCTTGGCGAAGGGTTGTCGATCTGGGTGGTCGAAGGCGACGCCGCCTTGATACGCGACATCCCCCTTTCCGCGCGCCCGGTGTCGATCCGCTGGAGCAAAGACGGCACCTGGCTGGCCTGCGGGCTCGAAACCGGCGGCTTTGCCCTGGTCAGTCTGGCTGATGGAAGAGCAGACCTCGTTGCAGGGTTTCCATCGCCGGTCCGCACCGTTTGCTGGAGCCAGCCGGCGAATGCGCTCTTTGCCTCGGGCGCGTTCCGGATCGCCGGCTGGTCGATGACCGCCCCGCCTGTTGGCGGCGAAACCTCGGGTGCGCTGGAGACAGGCCGCACCGGGCTGGTTCTTGTCGAGGCGGTGGCGGCACACCCGGAGAAGAAACTGATTGCGGCGGGCTACGCCAACGGCCGTATCACCATCGCCCAGATCGGCTCGCGCGACGAACTCCTCGTCAGGCCTTTGGGCAGCGCCGTCACCGCGCTTGCCTGGTCCGGCGACGGCAGACACCTCGCGTTGGGTTCCGTCGATGGCACCGCCGCGATAGTCACCTTTCCCGCGCAGATGTTCAAATAGCGGACGCAGCCCACATGAAACAGGAGGATCACATGCAGACCGAACTCACCGCAGGGGACGAGAGCAAGGACGAATTTTTCGAACGGCTGGCCAAGCTGTCGGAAGAGATGGTGGCCAAACACGGCAAGGATTTCAGTATGGGCGCTTTGGTGCTTGCCGCCCGCTGGATTGCCGAGAACCGTGTTGGTCAATTGAAGACCAACTAGAAGGCGGGACGTCACTGTCCGGCGCATGCTGCTGCTCCTCAACGTAAGCCTGACAGCCTTCTCGCCTCCTGTCAGCCAATCGCGCCGGGTTGAGATAAGGTCGGCGCGGCCTTGCGGCGGGGCCAACCAACGAGTTTGCCCGAGCGCGAGACCGCGCCAACCCCGATTTCAAAATGATGCAACGGCCGACCAGTCGCGGGAATCCAGAACCACTGCCAAATGGCGCGCTGCCGCACATTCCAGGATCAGTTCTTCCAGTTCAACAGCGGTCAGCTTGGTCCCTGCAGTTTTCCGGACGATCCTGATCGCATCCGCAATAGAAACGGGCGCTCCCTTCCCTTGATCATCGAGGTAGCGGCCGATCTCGATCACTGCGTCGGCGTCAACGTTCTTCGGTAAGTCGCGCATCGCCTTCATCCCCCGATACGAGAACTAGTCTTACTTGATCCAAAGGCAAAACCCGCCCGACCGTAGCCGAGACGGAGTATAGATGCGCTGGCGCCTCACGCGTGGAACGAGGCCAGTATGATGGACTTCTCTTTCCTGTACGGCACGCTGCTGACGCTCCTGACCGGTGTCCCGCTGACGCTGCAACTGGCGGTTTCGTCTGTAGCGCTCGGAACTGTGCTAGCCATCGTGCTGGCTCTGGCGCGCTTGTCCGGGCTGACCCTTCTGGCCTGGCCAACCCGGTTTTACGTCTTCGTGTTCCGCTCCACCCCGCTGCTTGTGCAGATATTTCTGATCTACCATGGTCTCGGCCAGTTTCCGGCGATCAGGACGAGCATTCTTTGGCCGATTTTGCGCGAGCCCTACTGGTGCGCCCTCATTGCCCTGAGCCTGAACACTGCTGCCTATTCGAGCGAGGTTATTCGCGGCGCTCTGCTGTCGGTTCCCACGGGACAGATCGAAGCGGCACGCGCCTGCGGGATGCGCACCATCGTGCTCTACCGGCGGATCGTCTTTCCCCTTGCCCTGCGTCAGGCACTGCCAGCGTACGGCAACGAGTTCATCCTGATGGTTAAGGCGACGTCGCTGGCATCGATCATCACGTTGATGGAGGTGACGGGCCTTGCCGCCAAACTCATCTCCCAGTCTTTCCGCGCCATCGAAAATTCTCGTTGTTGCAGGTGCGATCTACCTCTTGATCAACTTCCTCGTCACGCGGCTCCTCCAGTGGGCTGACTACGGTCTGACCGGTCATTTGAGGCTGCCACCGGTGCCCGCCGACGCGCAAACAGGTGCACGATGACAAAACCACATCAACCGGCCGTCAGCGTGAGCGGGCTTCGCAAACGTTTCGGCAATCTGGAGGTTTTGAAGGGCATCTCCCTGGAGGCCAGGGAGGGAGACGTAGTCTCGATCCTTGGTTCTTCTGGATCGGGAAAGTCAACTATGTTGCGCTGCATCAACATGCTGGAAATTCCGGATGAAGGGCGCATAGAGGTCGGGGGCGAAACAATCCTGCTCGAGAAAAAGGGCGGGAAGACGCGACCGGCAGATCTGCGGCAGCTCCAGGGAATACGCGCTCGCGTCGGCATGGTGTTTCAAGGGTTCAATCTTTGGTCTCACATGACAATCCTCGAGAACCTGATCGAGGCGCCCATCCACGTCCAGAAGCGTCCTCGTGCGGAATGCGTGGAAGAGGCGGAGGCGATGCTGGTCAAAGTCGGGATTGCCGATAAGCGCAACCACTATCCGGCCCACCTGTCCGGCGGCCAGCAGCAACGTGCGGCCATTGCGCGCGCGCTTACCCAGCGGCCCAAAGTTATGCTGTTCGACGAGCCGACCTCGGCGCTCGATCCCGAACTTGTCGGCGAGGTCTTGCGCGTCATGCGCGCGCTTGCCGAAGAAGGCAGGACGATGCTTGTGGTAACCCACGAGATGGGTTTCGCCAGAGATGTCTCCAGCAAGATCGTATTCCTGCACAAGGGTCTGGTCGAGGACGAAGGACCGCCAGGCGAGCTCTTTACTGCCAGCCGATCGGACCGCTTCCGACAGTTTCTGGCCGGTAGCAACGGCCAGGGCCACAGCTAGGTTAATCGTGCCCGCGTCGTGCGCGGCGTGGCCAGGAGAAGGCTCGTCTCGCTGCCCGTTATGCCGGCTATGAGCCGGATGCGCCGTAGCACCGCGTCGAAATCCGTCAGCGATGCGGTCCCGAGTTCGACCACCAGATCCCAGCGGCCATTGGTGGTGTGGATGGTCGAGACTTCAGGGAAGCCGCCCAGTGCCCGCACCACGCGGTCGGCGGCATGGCCCTCAATCTCGATGAGCATGATGCCGCGGATCCGCTGATCGACGGCGTCGGCGCGCAGGACCACCGTGTAGCCTATGATCTCGCCGGACCTTTGCAGCCGCTCCATGCGCGCCCTGACCGTGGCGCGCGAGACACCGAGATCGACGGCGAGATCCGACACGCTCCGCCGCGCATCATGCCGCAGCAAGGTCACGAGCCGTTCGTCCAGTGCATCCATCGGGCTACCATTTTGGTCAATTTTGCTGCCATCACGATAAACAATGCTTCTCGGATTGCCAATTCTGCCTGTTCATATCGCCGCCTCGCCATGATCTCCTTGCGCTCATTCGAAATTGGGTCGCGGAACAGACAATGCGTTGCAGAATCGTTGGGGCGCCGGTGCAGGATGGCGCCGGCAGAATGGGATGCGAGATGGGGCCGAGTGCGCTCAGGACCGCCGGACTTGCTGAAGTGCTGTCCGGCCTCGGCCACGCTGTCGAGGATATGGGGGCCGTCCAGGCAACTCCGGCGAGGCGCGTCGTGCATGGCAATTTGGCACTGAAGGCCTTGCCCGAGATATCAGCCTGGACATCCGCGATTGCTCACGCCGCCTATGCCGCGAGCGAGGACGCCATGCCTATCTTTCTCGGCGGCGACCATTCGATATCCGCCGGGACCGTATCGGGCATAGCCCGCCGCGCTGCCGAAGCCGGACGCCCGCTGTTCGTGCTGTGGCTCGACGCGCATCCGGACTTCCACACGCTCGACACCACCGCCAGCGGCAATCTGCACGGCGTTCCGCTCGCTTACGCCAGCGGCCAGCCAGGTTTTAGCGGCTATTTTCCGGATCTGCCGGCTGCGGTCGATCCCAAGCGCATCTGCACCATGGGCCTGCGCAGTGTCGACCCGGCCGAGCGCCACGCGCTCAACCAGGCGGGCGTGACCGTGCACGACATGCGCGCCATCGACGAGCATGGCATCGCGCCGCTGCTGCGCGCCTTTCTGGCGCGGGTATCTGCAGAGGACGGGCTGCTGCATGTCAGCCTCGACGTTGACTTCCTCGACCCG